>NZ_JAPEHT010000047.1 GCF_028823615.1 Planococcus sp. A6 | reverse complement strand
GTTTTCAATTGACGAAGCGGAACTGCTGGCTCGAAATGAGCGGGTAGGAGACGAGTTGTGCGCTGTCCAAATCTTCGGCGTGCATATCCACCGCCGTAATCTGGCTATTGTCGTACGTTGTGTAATAGTAAATCCCCTTGTCCATATTGCAGCAGGAAGAGTACAAAGTGTATTCGAATTTCCCGTCCTCTAGCGCATTGAGCCCTTTCGGCTGCGCCACCGAATTCAGGATATGAAAAAACTGCCCGACACTGTCAGCTTCACTGCTGCCGGATGCCGAGTTGAATTTGGCGAATGCAGCCCTCACAAAACGCGAGGTCGACGACAAATCGCCCGGCAAACCGATGCCGCCCATGCCGAGGCTGTATGGCTTGAGGTCTAATTGTTTTAAGAAGCGATTTTCAGGTGCGGAGGACGTTACCGATAAATACTGGTTCAAATTGAACAAATGATAGCCGAATTCGGGATTATTCGCCAGCACGCCTGCTGGGTTATCGTAAACTTTCAGCCCTTCTTTTACAGACTCCACGACAATCGACTGCTGCTGGTCGGAAATCATCCAGTGAAGCGGTGCGATTGGGAGCTGCTCACTGAAAGGAATATCCACCAAATTCAGTTTCGACAAAAGCATTTTTGCTTCCTCAACCGTTTCGCATTGCCCTAGAATCCACGGAATGAATTCAAAAGGCGCGATATTATCTTGATCCGGATCCTCTACATGGAAACGGGCATTTCCCGGGAAATTCAACCCTGCCATGCTCAAGCCTTTTTCATTGGTAGCGTCGTAGTATAACGGATAATGGTCGATGACTGCAGCCATGCCGATCAAGGCGTAATGACTCATCATGTCCTGGGCTTTACGGAAGCGAAAATGAAAATTCCGTGGTGTGATGGTTACCATTTCATTATAGGAAATATCTAAATCGAGATTGCGGCCAAAATAATGATCTTTCGTTTCGAAACTGATCGCTGTGCACATCACTGTCCGCCCCGCTTTCTGGTTTGTAGTATTGTTCGCTACTCCCTTTATACCCAAAGTTCCATTGGCTAAATATTCATTCGTTTTCCCTTCAGAAACTTTCTTTCCTCACCCCTTTTCAGTTGCTATCCTGAAAAAACTTTGCCGTAGACACACTCGATTTCGGGGTGGTATCCTACTCAAGTACTTGCAGGACGGGGGAATTAAAGGTGGAACAAGAACGATTCGACAATCTGAAATTAGGCGAGCGGGGCGCGATGCTCAGCATTGCTACCTATATTATTTTATCCATCATTAAATTATGGGTTGGCTACCTGGCTGGGTCGGAAGCGTTAAAAGCGGACGGCTTGAACAACGTCACGGATATCGTCGCGTCAACGGCAGTTTTAATCGGCTTGAAATTATCTCAAAAGCCGGCGGACGCCAACCATCCTTATGGGCATTGGCGGGCAGAGACCGTGGCTTCTTTGGTGGCCTCATTCATCATCGTCGCAGTCGGGCTTCAAGTCACCTACTCAGCCGTCGTGTCGATGTTCCAAGGAACCAGCGAAACACCTGGGCTGCTCTCGGCCTGGACCGCAGGATTTTCTGCCATCGTGATGTATTTGGTATATCGATATAACAAAAAGTTAGCTGAACGCATCAATAGCAAAGCTGTTACGGCGGCGGCTAAAGATAATTTATCCGATGCTTGGGTCAGCATCGCCGCGGTCGTCGGAATCGTCGGTGCGCAGTTTTATCTGCCATGGCTCGATCCGCTTGCGGCTCTTCTTGTCGGTGTATTGATCGTCAAAACGGGCTGGGGCATCTTCTGGGAAGCGACCCACGAACTGACGGATGGCTTTGACGAAGAACTTATCAAATCATTCAAAGAAACCGCGCTCAATACGCAAGGCGTCACCGAAGTCCGCGAAATCCGCGCCAGAAACTACGGCAATCGGGCCGTCGTCGATGTCACCGTCTTGGTGCCGGGTGATTTGGACATTGCTGTCGCACACGACATCTCGACCAAAGTAGAAGTCAAACTCATGAAACGCTACGATATTTCGGCAGTCCATGTGCATGTGGAGCCACATTAAAGCTTCGGCAATTGCCGAGGCTTTTTCTATTTAAAGCATTTCTCAATATGCCTTCGCCCAATAAACCAGCTCATCCGCGGGCTTGCCACAGCAAACACACACGTCGGAAACAGCTTGCGACTCAAATGGAATACAGCGCGAAGTAGCTTGGGTCTGTTCTTTTATCGCGTCTTCGCATTCCCGTTTGCCGCACCACATAGCTTTGATGAAACCGCCATGGGCATTCAAAGTCTCGCTGAATTGTTCCATCGACTGTACCGTTCTTGTTTCGGACAAACGGTGCGCAAGTGCTTTTTCATAAAGCCCATGTTGAATTTCTTCCAGCAGGCGAGCTATTTCCGCTTCTATTTGGCTATTTGCCACTTCTATCTTCTCTCCCGTGTCTCTACGGACCAATACCACTTTTTCCTGCTCGATGTCTTTCGGTCCAATTTCCAGGCGCAGCGGAATGCCTCTCATTTCCGTTTCGTTGAATTTCCATCCTGGTTTTTTATCGCTAGCGTCAATATCGACGCGCACCTCAGATGACAACGATTTTTTAAGATCATATGCGGCATCCAGTACACCTTCTTTATGCTGCGCAATCGGTACGATTCTCACTTGCACAGGAGCGACCGCTGGTGGCAGGACCAGTCCTTGATCGTCACCATGGACCATGATCATTGCACCAATGATGCGCGTCGTGAAACCCCAAGATGTTTGGTGGACCGGCTGGAGGGCGCCTTCGCGGTCAAGGAACTCGATGCCGAATGATTTGGCAAACCCTGTCCCCAAGTTATGGGAAGTCGCAGATTGCAAAGCTTTGCCGTCATGCATTAAGCTTTCGATTGTATAGGTGTAATCGGCGCCCGCAAACTTCTCTTTTTCCGTCTTGCGTCCTTTGATCACCGGAATCGCCAGCACCCGTTCACAGATATCCGCGTACACTTCGAGCATCCGGAGCGTTTCTTCATGCGCGTCTTCTGCCGTTTCGTGGCATGTATGTCCTTCCTGCCAGAGAAATTCCAAGGTTCTCAAGAACGGGCGTGTCGTTTTTTCCCACCGCACGACATTCGACCATTGATTGTATAATTTCGGCAAATCTCTATAGGAATGGACAATGTTCTTGTAATGCTCTGCGAACAGCACTTCGGAAGTCGGGCGGATGCACAGTCTTTCTGCCAGTTTCTCATCTCCTCCATGCGTCACCCAAGCTACTTCCGGCGCAAATCCCTCGATATGGTCTTTCTCTTTTTGAAGTAGGCTCTCTGGAATCAATAACGGCATATAGACATTTTCGTGCCCCGTGCGTTTAATCTCCCCATCCAATGCATCTTTAATATTTTCCCAAATCGCATAGCCATAAGGACGGATCACCATCGATCCCCGAACACTCGAATAATCCACGAGTTCCGCTTTCGTCACTACATCGGTATACCATTGTGCAAAATCTTCATCCATCGCCGTGATTTTTTCAACCATTTGTTTTTTCATCGGATTTCCCTCTTTCGTTCTATTTTTGAACAATAAAAAGCGCCGCTCTAATGAAGGGACCCTTGGAGGTGGTACCACCCTTCTTTAAAGCAACGCTTTACGCTCTCAATGGATAACGGTATCGGCCGCTGTATTTTTCAATACAGATTCTGAAAGGCAGGTTCAACAAAGGCACTTTGGGTATCTTCCAGCTTTCGATTCCCTCTCTTGAAAAGCCCCGCTTGCTTACTGGTCCTTAAAATTACAAATTGTTTAGCAATTAAATTCTTATTAGATTAATTGAATTGTCGTAAGTTGTCAATAACTAGAATAAGTTACCTATCTTCTAAAATCAAAAAATTCAAAAAAGTTCTTGCACCTTCCGTAACGTCAGCTTGTATAATGGAAATAATTACAAATGAAAACGAGGGATAAAATAGGATGTATACTATCGGAAAACTCGCAGAAATCAGCCAGGTGTCGGTAAGAACTTTACGCTATTATGATGAAATCGGCTTGTTGCTGCCTTCAGAAAAGAATGCAGCAGGACACCGCTTCTATTCGAATGATAAAGTTGCTAAATTGCAGCATATCTTAATGCTTCGCGATCTAGGCTTCAGCTTGTCTACCATTCAACAATTTCTTATTAGCCGTGAATTCGATTTATCGAGCGTATTGAAAATGCGCAGAAAAATCATTCAGGAAGAACAGGATCAGTTAAGAAAAATTGAGGACTCCATTGAAGCTTTAATAGATATTGCGGAGACGGAAACCCACATGGAGTGGGAAACGATCTTTGCCACTTATACTTCCCACTCCTCAAAAAAACAGTATTTGAGAGAGTCCTGGACCAAATATTTTTCCGAAGAAGAACAGCAAATTGTAGACAGTTTTCCCGTTTTTGGAGAGAAAAGCGGTGACGAATCGCAGTGGGAGACGCTTGTCCAAAAAGTACGAGCTAATTTAAGTCAAGACCCGGCAAGCTCTGTCGCGCAAGACCTTGCGAAAGAGTGGCTGGAACTCGTCGATAGAATGTATCAGGGAAACAGCAAGCTGGCGAATAAAGTATGGGAATTGAATAAGACAAAAAAACCGGGCTACCGGGTCTTTGCCTACGAACCTGAGCTTGTTCTCTTTATTGAGCAAGCTATCAAACATTACAACCAGCAATTGGAGAGCTTGAGATGAAAAAATTCATTCTGCTCGACCTGATTTGCTACGTCGCACTGCCCTACTTTATCTGGACCTACGGACGTGAGCCACTTGGAGATTATTATGCCATGCTATTGTCAACCGTTCCAGGCTTTCTCTATACAATCTACCGTTTTTCAAAAGAGCGGCAATTTAATATTGCTGGACTCTCTATCCTGCTTTCGCTGTTCCTTGGAACTATGGTGAATTTGTTGTCTGGAAGTGCTGAAAATCTACTTTGGAATCAAGTGTATTTAGGTTATGCCTTTGGACTGGTTTACTTGATTTCCATACTGGTGAAAAAGCCACTGGCACTTCAATTTGCAGTTGATTTTGTTTACTTGCAAGGGATGCCAAAAAAGGAGAGCACAGCCCTGTTCTCGAAAAAACCCATATTCTTTTGGTTTCAATTACTGACAGGCCTTTTCTTCTTTACCAGCCTGTTTCAAAACTCGTTTAAAGCGTGGCTGATCCATTCTTATGGCGTCGACGGTTACGGCGAAATGTTGCTTTACTTAAAGGCAAGCGGGTGGTTCTTTTACGGACTAAGCATTGCAGGATTTTTTCTTATTGGCCATAAGATTAACAACCAACCCGAGCAGGCTGGCACCTCCGATACGCTGTCAAATTCACAAGAAAACTTGCAGGCCGAAAAAAATGCACTTAGTGCACAAGATCATAAATAAGGCCTGATGAGGAAATTCCAGCCACCGTTTTTTATATCATGTCCAGATTTCCTATATCCGCGAGGTATGCATCAAAATCCTCTTTACGAAAAACATGCAGAACGCAAGCTTGCTTTTCCTTGTCCTCAAGCGCCTTATGTTCTTCCGGGAATTCAATTTCTACATGCAGGCTAATGAAAGGCAATTTTTCCTGCGCTTTTTGAGAACGGATATTGACCATTCTTGCCCCTGCGAAGACACGCGACAATCCCAACTCCCCAAAAGCAATTTTCAATATGGCGACTTTAGACGCTTCGTTAAACCCTTGTCCCCAATATTCCTGGCCAATCCACGTTCCGATATGGCAGGAGTTCTTCGAGTAATCGATATACATCAAGTCAGTCAAGCCGACCAAATGGTTTTGCTCACCCAAAATCACACGCGGTACTCTCGTGCCTGACTTTTCTTCTTCCCTTACCAGCTGGCTGAAACGAATAGTATCTTCCAGAGTTCCATCCGGCAAACCTAAAGCATCTTTTACAGCCGGCATAGAAGAAAGCCTGAAAATTTCTTCGCAATAGACGTCCTCGTGCGGTACCAATAGTACGCCCCCCATCATTATCCCCCCTCTCAAATTTTGAATAGCTTAACGTAAATACGTGTTTCGCAAAACAATGATCCGCTATTCATTATGTTTCATCTTCACAAAGTCGTACCGTCCACCGTTTGTCGACTGCACGAAAGATTCCACTTTTCTAAATCCAAGTTTTTCATATAAGCTTATGGCCCGCGTATTGAACTCCGCGACTGATAAAGTCATGTTCTTCGGGCGGTACCTTGTTTCGGCAAACTGCAAGCCCGCTGCCAAGAATGCTGCGCCGTTGCCTTTTCCGGTCAATTCCGGTTTCATTCCAAGTCCGATATCCACCGTATCTTTATCAGATTGTTGAAAGCTGTAAAACCCAATGAGTTCATTTTGGGAAAGAACCACAAAATATACGCCCTCACGTTTTTCAGGATCTAAAAACTCCTCTAAGTCTTCCGGGTCTGCGTTCATATCATAAAAGGAATATTCTCCTTGATAACGCCAGCTTGCCGCAATATCTTCCGCTTGCTCCTGCGTCATGGCTTGAAAAATATAGTCCATCCGTTTTTCACCTCTTCATTCCCAAGGTCTTCATGTCGACCAGTAAATTTTCCCTTCACGCTCACCCAAACTAGTGAAACCCGCTTTTTCCAAAACCCTTGCAGAAGCCGCGTTGTTGGGGTCGCAGCTTGCGATAATGCGCTCTACTCCCTCTAACTTAAGCCCCCACTCAATAATTGCTTCGGCCATTTCCGTCGCATAGCCATAGCCTTCATAAGCAGGAACGATGCTATAGCCCAATTCGATTTCTTTTGGATTGTCGGTGCTTCGCCGAAAGCCCATATCCCCGATGACGCACTGGTCTTGCTTATGGATAATGAGCCCTTCCCATTCGTTTTCCTCCGGGAAATGCCGGTACCGCTGAATTTTATAAGGAAGAATTTCTTTATAGGTTTCACTCGGATACCCACTAGTTACGGAAAAGCCTGTTGCCCGTTCCAGCTCCTCCCTAGTCGAAGTCGCGGCTTGCATCATTTCTGTCGTGAAAGTCATCAACTCTAACCTATCTGTATAAAGATGCGGCATTTTTATATCCTCCTTCAGTTTTCAAGATTTTATTCAAAGACAACGGACGCAACCATCCCTTTACTGAACATACACATTCTCTTCCATGCCTTCCTCTTCTTCAAAAAGCTCGGTTTTTCCTGGTTTCATGACAAAAAACGACAGCACGACAGCTCCTGCCAGCATAATTACTGCTAAGGCGACAATCGTGATCCTTAATGAAATAAAATCCGCTAGCAGGCCGACTCCCAACAGAAAGACGATTTGCAAGGTGCTCTGAAACAGCTGGAAAATGCTTGTGATGCGCCCCATTAACGCCACCGGAATATTGTTTTGATAGAAAGTGGCGATGCCGGCGTTCATGAAGACGATGAAAAAGCCCAAAATCAAAAAGCCAATCATGACCGAGATGAAGGACCAAGAAAACGCATAAACCACGTAGCCAATCGTCGTTAAAATCAAGCCATACACCATCATCGATCTGATAGAGATTTTAGCGGAAAATACCGACAGCAACAGGCCACCGCTCACCGAACCGATGCCGGTGAGGCTGATCAATAAGCTGTAGTCGAGTTCCGACAAGCCAATCACTTGCTGGGTGAAGACCACTTCCTGCGCATCCATTGCGAAGGAAAAGATAAGGACAGTGGTGAAGCCCAGATAAACGAAAGTGATGTATTTATTTTGCGCGATGAAATCAGTCACGACCTTAAAATCGCTGATTACTTGGGAAATGGTCAGCGATGGGATGGATGCACGATCGATGTCTTCCAATTTCGGAAGCTTCATGACCAATAACGCTGCCAAAACAAAGAATAAGGCATTGATCCACAAGGTCGTCTCAATCGTACCGCTGAGAATTAGCAAACCGCCGATTGACGGGCCGATAATGAACGCACCGGAAGACGTAAACGAGTGAATCGAGTTGAATCGTTTCCGCTTCCCTGTTGGCACCAGCATCGTGATGTAGGTCACGGAGGAAGGGCCGAAAAAGGATTTCGCAATGCTGAGGAAAATCAGAATAACGTAAATGACCAGAACATTAGGAGCCAGCGGAATCAGCGCGATGAAGCAAGCCCTTAACAGGTAAGTGAAGATGATCACCGATTTCTTGCTTCGGTAATCGATGAAACTGCCTGTCCAAAACTTCGTCAGAATATTGACGATCGGTCCTACAATCCACAGTCCAGCGACAGCCGCAGCCGATCCCGTCATTTGATAAACGATGATATTGATCGCTACTAAATAGATGAAGTCCCCGATGCCTGCGATTCCAAGTGACAGCAAGAGAACCGCTGGATCTTTCCACCCTTTTAGTTTTTTGTCCATCCTACTTCCCCTTTCCGCTGAGCCGATTGTTTAAAAGTCTATTGTTTAGTCGCTTTTACAATCAAAAAGTTCGGTGCTTTCATCAAACGTCCGTAACGCTCAGTATCCAGCTCCTTGAACCTTTGTGTGGGTCTTGGTTCAATGACCTGTTCTAGTGAAAAGTGCTGCAGTGTTTTCGTTAAGACCTCGCCCAGTGGCCTTCTGAAAAATGGGACTTCGTAGACTTTTCCTTCCTTTTTCCATGTGTCCACGATCAATTCAGTTGAGAAGTACTCCATATCACGTGACAGCTTAATATCGGTGAACGGATGATGGACCGAGAACAGCAACTCGCCTCCAGGTTTTAATATGCGGCGGAACTCTTTGAATGTGAACTCCCAGTCTTCGATATAATGCAGCGTCAACGAACTGACGATGTAATCGAACATTCCTTCTTCGAAAGGCAAAGCATCCGCCAAATCCAAACACATGACTTCCGCTCTCTCTCCTATGCGTCTTTTTGCAGCCGCAGCCATTTCCGGACTCATATCCACAGCAGTCATCTGCGCTCCTTTATCCACCAATTGTTCTGTGTACCACCCTGCTGCGCACCCGGCATCCAATATTCTTTTTCTGCTCAAGTTCTCAGGCAACTGGGCAAGCATTGCCGGCCTTTCGTATTCGCTATTGTATAAATTCTGTGTGTCTGTCGAATGTTCATATGCGCCAGCAAGATTATTGAAGGTTTCTTTGATTCGATTTTTCATGATTCACTACTCCTTCATATTCCAAAGATTATTATACCAATAATTCCCACAAATTATTTAAAATAATTGAATGTTGTGTCTTTCCTAAATTTCTTAAGACATTCTCCAATAAAAAAAGACATCCACATGGAATGTCTTTTCACTGAATATGTTCTTTCGCCTCAATATCTTTCACGATGTCTTCAAGCGTCAGGTTCTGAAACACTTTTTCCATTGCCGACTGCGCGGCCATGAAGATTGGTTCGATGGTGCTTTGGATATTTTTGCCGACTACGCAATCGGGATGCGGCTTATCGTGGATGCTGAATAATTCGTTCTCCTCGACCACGTTCACTGCCTTGTAAATATCGAATAGCGTAATCTCCGACAACTCTCTCGAAAGTTTAGCACCCGCCACCCCTGGCTGCACGTCGATCAATCCTGCTTTTTTCAGCATTCCCATAATCTTTCGGATGACCGCTGCATTGGTATTGACACTGCCCGCGATAAATTCGGAAGAAGAGGCGGTTTCTTTATTCAAATCAATTAACGCCAGTATGTGGATTCCGACGGCGAATCGGCTGCTGATTGACATGTTGAGCCCTCCATTACTTATTTATGTTGAATTTCACATGATGTAATTGTTCCGGTTACAAGTAATTGTATCAAATTTAGAGTTAAAAATATATTAAATCCAACCTGTTGACAAGATGGTTACAAGTGAATAAACTAAACGTGTAATCAATGTAGTTACAAGGACAAATGAACAGGAGGAATTATTGATGAAAATTTTGGTGACAGGAGCTACAGGAAAACTAGGCTCAAAAGTAGTGGCATCTTTATTGAAACAAGTACCTGCTAGCGATCTTGTGGTAAGTGTCCGCAATCCCGAAAAGGCTGAAGACCTGCGCGCTCAAGGCGTAGACGTTCGCCACGGTGATTTCGATGCTCCGGAAACATTGGATCAAGCTTTTCAAGAAATCGACCGCTTGTTGATCATATCAACTGACGGCGACAACGAAACAAGAATACGCCAGCACGAGAATGCGGTTCACGCCGCTGAGCGCGCAGGCGTTAAATTTATCGCCTATACGAGCCTCGCCAATGCGACAGAAAGCCAAAACCTGATGGCTCCGCCGCACGTAGCGACAGAAGCGGCCATCATCAAAACGGGTATCCCTTATGCATTCCTCCGCAATAATTGGTATTTGGAAAATGAACTGGGCAGCATTCAAGCTGTAGAAGCAGGCGCGCCTTGGGTCACTTCGGCTGGAAAAGGAAAAGTCGGCTGGGCTTTGCAGCAGGATTATGCCGACGCAGCTGTTGCCGTATTGACTAGCAGCGGCCATGAAAACAAAACCTACGAACTCTCAGGTCCCTTGCTAAAACAGGAACAACTAGCTTCAGCACTTGGTGACGTGCTGGATAAACCAGTTTCAGTGAAGCAAGTAAGCGACGAAGAATACGCAGAAGTGATGAAAGGTGCCGGCGTGCCGGACTTCGCCATCCCAATCGTCGTCGGCATCCAGGAAAGCATCCGCAACGGTTCGCTCGAAGTCGCAAACAGCGATTTTGAACAAGTGCTTGGCCGCCCGCTAACACCGATCAACGATGGCCTCGCACAGCTGGTTTCAAAATAAAAAACAATACAAAAAACGGAGCTGACCTTGTCGATCGGCTCCGTTTCTTATTTATTATTGTTGAGCTGTCAGCTCGGCTTCAAACTGTTCTTTCAACTCGATCAATGCGGTTCTGTTTGCTGAGAGATCTTCAGGGTATCTTGCTAAAACGACATCAATCAAGTTCACTTTTTCCCTTGGAGAGAATCCCGCGGTCACAGCATGCTCGCCTTCTAACACACCGTAGTAGCCTTTGAGCGGCTGGCCAATTTCAACCTTTTTTGCTAACTCCGATACTTCGGCAAAGATTTTTTCACTCCAGAAGCGCTCTGACTCTCCAGCTGAATCGACGCCTAACTTCGCATACATCAACGCTTCCGAGACGTCTGCGAACAATAAATCTTCAGTGATATAGCCATAGGAAACCGATAACCCTGCCCCGCTTTCTGGATTAACGAGTTCCAGCTCCTTCTGTCGATAAAGGTTCGTATTGTCGTAGTCTCCTAATTTTCTGTACAGACTCGCAATTCGATGATTGACCGTTTCCAAATTCGGGACGGTTTCAGCAATCTCCAAAAAGATTTCCAAGGATTCTTCCGGCTTTTCTTGTTGAACTTCTAATGAATTTGCCTTTTTCCATAAATCGCGCAGCTGGTCAAACCTTGCTAAAAACATCGATTCGTAATTCTCCACCGTTTTGCCGGTCACTTTTTCAACACTCGATTCGAACGAGGAATACTCCATCTCTTCAAAAACTTCCGAGAGCACGCGTTCTCCCTTGCCGTCTATTATAAATTCTATAAAAGCACGGCTTTGAGTATATGGACTATAGGAATCAGACAAATGATTCTCCCAACCACCCGGTCGCTCCAAGTTTTCAAAAGCCACATGTTCATATGGGTCATGTGCATTGAATGGCAGTCCCTGCTCTTTTTCCGACAAATAAGTAGCCACACCCTCTATAAACCAAGCAGGAATTTCAGTACTATACATCCCCCGCTCTTCGGCGATTCCGAAGAACAGATGGTGTGTATATTCATGCATAGCCGATACTTTGTCGATCGGCAGAGGCAAATGAATCGTCTGATCATGTTCTTTGTAAAACCCGCTGTACTCCGCCTCAATCGTTTCCCGAATCGGCATGTCGAGATTCTCTCCATAGAGAACGAATGACACTGGGGCGTCGTTCTTTCACCGCCCAGCTCACGCTCCAGTTGTGGACGATTGGTTTCTACAAGGTCCACCAATAGTTCCATTTCTTCTAATGGCTCGCTTCCCGGCGCAAAATAGAATGTGATTCCATTGATTTCTTTTGAATCCAGTGTAGCTAAATCAATGGAACCGTCCTCTCCTGTGATCAGTCGGCGATAATAAGTTACCTTCTCTTCAGGCGTCAGCTCCGTTGCTTCGGTCATGTCGTATTCGACATCATAGAGCAGAAAGTTTGTGCCGAATAAAAAGAGCGTAAAAATCCAGAACAAAATAGAAGAAGCTATCAGAAAGACAGCATTCGTTATTTTTTTCTTGCTATCCCCCGCTTTTGCAATCCAGACAATCGCCAACACAATGCCCGCGATTACGAAGACACTTACACCAAGCCAGGCAATCAAGCTTTGCCCTACATCCAAATACAGCAGCAAAACCCCGAATCCAGCCGTCAGTAAAAACAAACCAAGGAAGCTTAAAATAATATTTTTAACTATGTGCATAAGTCACCTCTAATTAAATTGAGCATCCTAGTTTGATCTCTTTTGAGTTTTTAGCAAGAAAAAGGCGCTGCTTCCCATAAACCACCCACCTGCTACAGCAAGAACAGTACCAACAGCCACCGCAAAAGTGGATAAGTATGTGGATATATACATACCAGCCATAAACATTAGTAAGCCTGTGGAAAACATAATTATGGTTTTTGTCATTTTTTACAGCTCCTTCAACAGCTTATCCACCGTTTTAACAAGAAAGCAGCTCAATTTCAATCGCTAAGCTGCCCCATTCCTGTTCACGCGCTGGTGAATAGAGGGTGTGGATTGATTTCACCCATATTTCAATATTGTTATCCACAGTCCCGAATTTCTCAGCGGGAATGTCTTCAAACATTTCCCGAAACGTCGGATATGTGCATAACTTTGTGATTTTCACTATTAGTTTTTCGTCTTCGCCGGGCAGTTTCGTGAATTCTATCGTGTCTTTCTCTTTTAATGTTCGTCTCTTTGGATCATGAAGCCTGATTTCCACCGTTTTCTTTCCGGACTGGATTGCCCGGAAAGGTTCTTCGTAAAGTTTCATTTTGTGCTCCATCGCCATCCTCCAACGTCATCGTTAGTAGAAAAAAATTCGAGAAATTTATTCTTTATTACCAAAGGCCAAGCGCTTTCCACCACATGCCGCCTGCACCAAACCAGACCACAATGTGGATGAGGGAAATGATGAACCCAAGGCTCCACCATTTTTTCTGGCTGACATAGCCGCTTCCGAAAAAGACCGGAGCTGGGCCAGCGCCATAATGCGTCAAGCAGCTGAACAAGTTCGAGAAGAACGCGAGAATCAGTGCTGACAACAGCGGCGGTGCGCCCGAAGCGACAATGACCGATAAGAACGCCGCATACATCGCGCTGACGTGAGCTGTGTTGCTGGCAAAGAAGTAATGAGAGTAAAAATAGACGATCGCCAAAATAACCAAGGTCATCATCCACGACAGTTGTCCAACAGCATTCCCCATCAAGTCGCTAAACCAAGGAATCATGCCCAATTCGTTCAAATACGTCGCCATCATGACGAGCACTGAGAACCAGACGAGCGTATCCCAGGCACCTTGTTCTTTTTTGATATCCGACCAGGTCAATACGCCGCTGAGCAGCAACACACAAAGCCCGACGAACGCACTGGTCGTCGCACTGATGCCGAAGTTTCCGCCAAAAATCCATAGCGATAACAGCAGGACGAAGACGCCGATCATATAGCGTTCTTCTTTTTTCATCGGCCCCATTTCCTTCAATTTCTCTACCGCAATCGCAGAGGCTTCCGGTGTTTCCTTTAATTCAGGCGGGTACAATTTGTAAATAACAAAAGGAATGAGCGCCAAACTGATCAAGCCAGGCACTAATGCGGCGAGCGCCAACCTCCCCAGGTGATTGTCTCTCCTGTGATTTCCTGTGTAATCTGGACAGCGAGCGGGTTCGCGGCCATGGCCGTTACGAACATCGCCGAAGTGATCATATCTCCTTGGAAAGAGACCTTGACCAAAAATGCCCCGATGCGCCGCTCCGTGCCGTCTCCGACTCTCGACTCATAGGTTTCAGAAAGCGAGCGAATGATCGGGAATATGATACCGCCGGCTCGAGCCGTATTCGATGGCATGGCTGGTGCCAAGATCAAATCACTCAGCAGCATCGAATACGACAAGCCGAGCGTTTTCTTGCCGAACAGCCGGACAAACAGGTAAGAAACCCGTGTCCCCAAACCGGTTTTGATAAATCCGCGTGAAATGAAAAAAGCGATGACAATCAACCAAATTGTCGTGTTTTGAAATCCGCTTAACGATTGTTCCAAGGTAAGAATTTGGGTTAGCGCAATCATTGTCAGCGCGAGAATCGCCGTGCTTCCCATCGGTATCGGTTTAATCACCAATGCCACAATCGTAGCCACAAAGATACTGAACAAATGCCAGGCATCCGTTTCCAATCCAGAAGGTGCGGGAATGAACCAGATAGTCGCCCCGATAGCGACACAAATCAAGAGCAACTTCCAGTTCACTTCTCCTTTTTAAATACTGTATTTTATGCAAGGAGGATTATACGCCCTTCAGGCTGTTGAATGAATATATCCGCTCGGCTATTTTATGCAGATTAGGAACAGGAATACGCTTACTTTTACCCGGCAGTTGCCCTCACCCCCGGAACGGTGGGAAGGACATTTAGTTGCTTTCATCTTGTTGCAAATTTCGACTTTTTGTTCACAAAAATTGTATGCGTTATCAATATGGATGGTCGATTTTTACGTTGATCCATTCTCTGCACATTTTCAGTTTCCTTTTAGCAGATGTGTTTACTGTGAAGTGCTAAATTCCATCAACCAATTCTTCCCATCGTTTACCTTTCTCAACTTCACGAACCCACACTTTTCATAACAACGAATCGCTCTTAGGTTAGAAACCTCGGGATCTAAAACTACTCTGTCTGTAGATAAGGCACTAAGATGGTTCAAGAAATCTTTGACCATCAGCGTCCCTATCCCCTTATTGAAAAAGGCAGGGTTTCCGATGAACTGGTCGATGCCCTGCACATTTAACGCAAGCGGATAGCCATATTCTGTTTGAACTTCTTCAGTCAATTGATAATGTTGCATAAAGCCAATAGGTTCACTATTCCGCTCCACAATATACGGATGGATAGGCACATGACCATCAATTCTCGGCCCGTATTTCTTTATCACTTGTTGGATTGTGAAAGGTGAATTCACATCTCCGTAAAATTCCAGTACTTCTCTTGTGCTAAGCCACTTAGCCATTATCGAAAAATCTTCTTCATTCATCTTTCTGATGTAAAGTTCAGGTACGCCATTTATAACAGTCGCCTTCCCTTCGTCATAATTTGATCTGCAAGAACTTCGACAGCTAAAGTCCCATCTACAAGCAAATCAGAATTCGGTTGAATCGTTTCAAGCATATTAATGTACGCACGTCTTCCCTGACTTGCATAATGATTCACTTGTATCACGATTTCATCACCGGTACTCTCATGAAAGTCCCTGTTAATCCGCCGGGCTAAGGCAAGATCCAGCGGTGTCTCAATAAAAACAGCTAGATCAATAAACTTCTTCATTTGAGCATGTTGATATGCAAAAGGATAGTCTAAAAAGATGTAATCTAATGGCTGCTCCAATAGTTCTTCGAAATCCCTAACGATTGGTCTGAGGTCCCATTCATGGGGATTGGCGCCGCGGTCGACCCATTCCAGTACATCTTCCGGTCCGTCCAAGTCATAATCATCGAAGAACAGCGCTTTGGCATGATTGATATGTGTTGCCAGATGAGTGACGAGCGCGGTTTTACCGCCGCCTGAAACACTGGCAATTGCGATAGTAATGGGCTTTTTCAATTCTTTCACCGGTTCTCTGTAATAGAACCATCAGTTTGCGATTTTTTTCTATTCATTCTAGAAAAAATAACAAATAGCATAGCTATAAGATTGGCCAAAAACATGAGGATGTAATAGATGTTCGTGTCGCCTTCAATTAAATAGGTGCCGTATCTTAGCGTGTTGATCGCTAGGACAATGACTAGCAATATATGAGTTTTTTTGTTCATAATCGGCCTCCTTCTATCATTCTAGTTACCGAAGTTCATTGAAATTAGTTTCGAAACTGCTATGAGGATCGAACCAAATTATTTAAGCTGGCCATAATTCAACTCCATTTTCACCAGTAGTTAAACTAGCTCTTTCTAGCAGAACGTTATGCACTCATTAGAGTTTTAATGAGTTCAGTGATAGCTTTTTTAACCTCTAATGGATTTACATCGCCCATCAAAGCAATTTGAATCCAATTCCGCTTCAATAAATAATCACTCTCGTAGCTGATCTCGATTCCTTTGGCTTTGAGTGCATCACCCACCGCACGTGCGTCGATTTTACTTGGCAAGGCGATTGTCAGGATGCCAGGCGAGTACCGGTCATTTCCTAAAACGTCCAACCCGGCATCCGTTAGCCGGTTGCGGATTTCCGTTGCAAGCAGCGGGTCGGGAAACCGATGATGAGTGATGGCTGCTTGAAGCGCAGAGACGCTATTCGAAGAATGGGTGAACGGCACCGTGCCACTCTTTTCATACAAGCCTAAGTCCAGATACGCCGGCAAGCTGGCATCTGGAGAAACGCTGTCTTGATGAAAGACGATCGCTAGGCCGGGATAAGAACCCAAACCTTTTCCGCTCACAGCGCTTGCCATGTACACATTCGAAAAATCCGATGGGACAGTCCCGAAACCGCTGCAAGCGTCCAGGCACAGCCGAATCTCCTGTTGTTCACACAATGACTTTAATTCTTCTAATGGATAAAGGTACCCGGTCGACGTTTCGCAATGGACCGCCCACAACCAGCGAATATCCGGATGCTGTTTCACTAGTTCTTCCACTTCATTTACCACAAGCGGTTCATCCCAGCGCTTTTGCATATGGAGCACATCCAATTGCCAACGCTTTGCCTGTGCCACCAAGCGTTCACCGAATTCGCCATTCGATAGGATGAGCCCTTTACCGCCAACCCGGCTCAGCTGTGCTGCGATCAATTCATTCGCGAGGGTGCCCGTTCCGATAGCCAGTTGGACATGAGTTGCACCTGTTAGCTGCTTCAGCTCCGTCTGCAAAGAGGCGATTTCTTTACAAAAGCTGTCCGAACGATGGGAGGTTGCAGGCATTGCCCAGGCTTCTTCGACTTTGGGGTGCATCGAGACCGGTCCTGGCAGAAGGCGGATTGAAAACGGCTCCTTCTCCACTTGAGTCATTTGATCGAAAAGCTTCCCGGCTGAAGTAAAATACTCTTTGGTTAACAGCATCGGCTGGTACTGTGCATTTTCTGTGCCGATCAGGGGTCCGAACGGCTTAAAGCCTATATGCCGGTATAGTCGCGCCTGCCGCACTGTCCCTGAAATGAGTACGCAATTATAATCTTGCTGTAAACAGGAAGCTACGACTTGCTGGAGAAGACCGAAAAAAACTCTCTTGCCGCGATACTCTCGCCGCACAGATAGCAAGCGAACTTCACACGGCTTGGCCTCATCCGGCAAATAATGATCTACAGCCCCTAGTTTCTGATCTAAGGAAAATGGGCGGATGCCCCGGAGCGCCACCATCCCGATTAAGCGGTTGTCTTGTTTAGCGATCCAATAGGTATTCTCTTCGTGGAAACGGTCTACCAGCCGTTGTTCTTGGCTCTTGTCATGCTGAGGGATTTCCTCCACGAAAGTTTCATAATTTAAACGGTGGATTTGTTCCATCTCTTCTTCTGAATCTGCAATTTTATAGTAGATAGACGGTTTGTTATTCATTGAAGACACTCCTTTTGTGCGCAAAAACCACAATAATTAGCATAAGACTGAAGACGCAGGCTGCTTGCCATTCATGTTGGACGAACAGAATAATCGGCGCTGGAACTAAAACCAGCAAGCCCACACCCGTCAATTTCACTTTCAATAGTTTCACCATGAGCAACAAAAGAAAGGAGGCAAAAAGGCCGCACGACAATTCCTTTACCGCCCTTACCGCCCAATTGAATAGGCCAAATATGTCCAATAAGGACACTCAAGGCAAGTAAGGCTTGCACCCATGGTGACAGACCAAGCATGTAACCAATCCCTAAGGGCAGAAACGTTTTAAACGCATCGACCAGGAGGGCGCCGATAAATGCGCCTTTGCCAAATACGCGCCCAGCATTCCGTGCCCCCGCAGTAGTGCTGCCTAATTCTCTAATATCTTTTCTAAAATAGATTTTGCCAATATAGTATGCACCGTTTATCGTTCCACATATGTATGACCCAATTATGAGCAGGACAATTAACAAGCACTTCATCCCTTTCATCACATTTTAACAACTGTTCATTTCTTTTACGGTTTGAAGAAAGCCAGTGTCTACTTTTCCCACTCTTCTCGCAGCATCCCCATCTTGATGGCGTCGAAGTACTGTCCTTCTACCATCCGCGCATTTCGGATGCGCGCTTCTTCTTTCATCCCAATTCTTTCCGCAACTTTCATCATTCTTTCATTGCCTGACCAGGTCGACATTCCAAGTCTGTGAAGGTCCGTCGATTCGAAAAGGAAATCTATCCATAAGGTATAAGCTTCTCGGCCATAACCGCCATTCCAGTAATCTTTATCGTAGATGACGATTCCTGTCTCGAGCCAATTGGTGTTCTGGTCCACCCAATACGCGCCTACGTAACCGATCACATTTCCGTCAGCCCTAATCGTAAGAGATTGCGGGACGCTTTCAGCAATCTCCTCATCATTTAGCCATTTTTCCCTGTGCTGTTCTTGGCTCATATGTTCTTCAGGAATATACGGCCCATTCCATTTTTTCGCTTCCTGCTCTTTTTCTTCAAACCGCCAGAAATATAGTTCATCCAAGCTCTCTAGTGTATTTTCTGTTAATTTAATTTTTCTTCCTTTAATTTCGATCATTTTTTAATCTACCTTTCCAAATTTACTTAACACTAAATTTGATCTCTCAAGGTCGCTTACACAATAGAGCGGCTAGTATCTTCGACAAGTGAGTGTTATAAATTTTTGATTTCTGTATTGTTAAAACTCGCAATCGAAAGCCAACTTTAAAACTTCGTAAATGATTTTCTTTCCTTTCTACTATATCCAATTTTTGTATACACATCCAATCAATTTACAGAATATTGTAGTATAATTAAGGAAATATTTTTTAAGCAGTAATTAGAAGCTTGTCTAATGAAATGGAGGAAGAACATGACAAAGCAATGGAGTGGCCAGTGCATGGATATTGGAGGGATCGAGCTTTATTTTGAAGAACTCGGTGAAAGCACAGAAAGTCCCGTCATTGTTTTTGATTCAGGCAATGGATGGAGAACGAAAAATTGGAACCCGATTAAGGCGGAGGTCTCCGCATTTTCCAGAATGCTCGTGTACAACCGGGCGGGTCTCGGGAAAAGCACCATCGACGACCGACCGCGCCATAGTCTGCAAAACGTTGATAATTTACGGCTCCTGCTTCAAAAAACGAACGTGAAACCGCCCTATATTCTAGTCGGACATTCCTTCGGTGGCTTGAACGTCCGTTTATACGCCAGTCTATATCCTGAAGAAGTGGCAGGTGTGATGCTCTTAGACGCTTGTCACGAAGATCAAAACAAATTGATGGCCCCGGCGCTGTCTCCCCCCAACCAAAAGCAGTATTTCAGGCAATTTGCGGTAGAAGGCACATTAGCAGACTTCGAAGAAAGCTTGGAGCAAGTACGGAAACACAAAACACTCGGCGATATGCCCTTGACTGTCGTTACCGGCGGCAACCAGCCTGTCCACACCCCTGAATCTTGGGCCCATTGGATGGATTTCCAGAAAGATTTAGCAGCTTTAAGTTCGAATAGCCGGCACGTCGTTCTTGAAGACGCGGGACACGCCGTTCACATCGATAACCCTCAAGCAGTCATTGAGGAAATTCAAAAGATGCTTGAAACTTTGAAGCGTCCTGCCGAACCGTTGCTAAGGGAAAAGTGAGAATTCATGGCCTTACTAGCTACGCGAAAAATAACTCTAAACAATGCGGTTCTTGCTTATAGGTGTGGTAACTCTAGTTGCTTTCATGATAATGAAAAATTTGAAACGAACAAAAGCGTATTCGGTAAAATTCGAATACGCTTTTGTTTGATACTTGTGGCTTTAACTAATAGAGCCTAAAAGAGATTTTTTACTTTACTCCCTATAATGCACACCTTCATCTTATGCGCTCAGATTAATTAAAGTTATAATGAAAACAATCGATAAAAGTACGTATAGAGGTGGTATAAGATGATGAATACCTTCCGCAAACATAAACTGCACGAAGTTGCACCCAAACCAAAAAATACGCTTCAGTTCAATGAGCAGACTGCACCTGAAGCATTGCAGGCAATCATCGACAACCTATCGGCGATCCTCCGTGAAGCCCGCACACAACAGCGCGAAGTCGTTTATTTGTGCATCGGATCCGACCGGTATATCGGTGATTCTTTGGGGCCTCTCACCGGAAGCTTGATTGTGGAAAATGCCAAAATCGAGCGCGTATACGGGACATTGGAAGAGCCTATCCATGCGTTCAATTTAAAGCCTGCTTTAAAAGATATCCAAAAAACCTATCACCATCCGCTGATCATCTGCGTAGATGCGAGCCTTGGCGTAAAAGAACAAGTCGGCGATGTGCTGTTTGTAGACGCTCCGCTGATGCCAGGAAAAGCACTGGAGAGAATGCTTCCGGAAACCGGCGATTATCATTTTCAAGGGATCGTGAATTATTTGGATCCCCTTCCGACTTCCCAGTTTCTGAACGACACTCGCCTCCACACCGTCATGAAGCTATCTCGATTAATCGCTCACGTCATCACCGAAAGCGAACAACAAGCAAGCCAATAAAAAAGATTCCGCCCCAGCTGGGCGGAATCTTTTTTAAGTTAAATGGCCCCGGTAATGAAAGCCACCGCAATAATGGATAAGCAGCAAAGGAATGCCCATTTGAATGCAAATTTCTGCATTTCCCCGAAATCCTTCCTGATCATCCCCACTACCAATAAGGTCGAAGCCACCAATGGGCTCAAGAAGTGGATCGGCTGCCCCAAGACGGAAGCACGTGCGATTTCAAGAGGGCTCACGCCATACGCTGCGCCCGCTTCCGCCAAGATTGGTAACACGCCGAAATAATAAGCATCATTCGATAAAGCAAACGTGAACGGCATGCTTGTAATGGCAACGATCAATGGGTAATACGAGCCGACAGACGCCGGAATGATCGAAATCAACGAGTTGGAAATGGCATCGACCATTTGCGTGCCGGAGAAAATTCCGGAGAAGATACCGGCCGCAAAGACCAGTACGACGACCGTGATGGCATTGCCGGAATGCGCTAGAATGCGTTCTTTTTGCATTTGCAGGTCGGGATAGTTAATGGCAGCTGCCAACACGAAGCCGATCAGGAAACTGACGGCAGCAGGCAAAATCCCCGTTACCAAGACGCTCATGACGGCCAGTACCAACACGAGGTTGACCCAGATCAATTGCGGCTTTTTCAAATCTTCGTCCAATGCATGGGTAGCCGCAACTTGAAGCATGCTTTCTGAATTAGCAGGAATGTTTTCCACTTTAATGATGCCGAGCCGTTCGCGTTCTTTTTTCCCCATCATATACGCAATCCCCAAAATGCTCAGGATTCCTGCAAACATCGTTGGAAGAATCGGAATGAAAAATTCATTGGCATCCAAGCCTAACGCAGCGATAGCCCTTGTCGCCGGACCGCCCCACGGCGTCATGCCGCTGATGATACTGACGGACATAATGGAGATGGTCGCCAACACCAACGGGTTCATACCAAGGCGGATGTACAGCGCAAGCATCGCTGAAATGGTGATCATATGCGTCGTTGTGCCATCGCCGTCCAATGACGCAATCATGGCGATGACCGCTGTCCCAATCGCAATTTTCACTGGATCCCCTTTCACCAGCTTCATGACTCTATTGATCAATGGGTCAAACAGACCGGCATCGATCAAAATCCCGAAGAACAAAATCGCAAACAGCAACAAAGCTGCGGACGGGGCGACTTGTTTAAGCCCGTCCATCATCATCGTTCCTAAACCGGACCAAAAGCCGCCAATGACGGCAAAAACAATTGGCACCACCACCAACGCGGAGACCGGCGACATTTTTTTCGCCATAATCAAATACGTAAATACAATTACCATGGAAACCCCTAATAGTGTAAGAATATAAATTCCCCCTCTAAATGTATTCGCTTACATAACAATTAAATTTCCCACCCCTTGGCAAATTAGCGATACGAATTAGTTTTAAGAATATTCCATTACTTAAAATAAGTAAAATAGAGAGAATTTATAATAAAGACACAAAAAAAGTTATAACCTAAACTTCTGACAGAAGCGACGGGTGGTTTTTCAAGAAATCTACAAATTTCTGGACGGTCGACAGCTTCAAAAATTCCTGGTTGTACATCAGCCACGTATCTCGCATAACCGGTTCCCCGTCTTTATAGAACAACGGGTATTTATGAATCTCGTCGGAAGGGCGCAGGCAAATTTCCGGAAGGATGGCAATTCCTAAATCATTCTTGACCATTTCCTTGCACGTCTCCTGCCGGTCGGTCTCCATCGTAATGATCGGCGGCTCGTTGTATTGATCGTGCCACCATTTATTGATGATGTCTTTCAAGGAGCTGTCGGTTTTGTAATTGATAAACGGCAATTCAGGCACTTCTTCCATATTCACTTCATTTTTCGAGATTAAAAACAGTTGTTCCGTATGCAACAGCGATTTTGACCCGGTCCAGTTATAGTCGCCGCGCAAAATCCCCAAATGGACTTCCGATGAATTGAGTAATCCCATAACGTCCGCACTCCATCCCGTGTTTACACTGAACTGCACTTTCGGATGGGCCGTGATGAATTCCTTCAATAAGGCAGGCAATTTGTACTGCGCGAAATTGCTCGATACCCCGAGCCTCAGGATCCCCTGGACTTCCTGGTTCATATTCTGGATATAATCTTTGGCATTTTGCAATTTCGTAATCATTTCATCCGCGTATTGGGCGAGATAGACTCCTTCTGCCGTCAGTTCGATGCCTTTTTTGGTTTTGAAGAAAAGCTTTGTCCCCATATCTTTCTCCAGATTCTTTAAGCGATACGTCAAAGCCGGCTGCGAAATATACAAGCGTTCCGAAGCGCGGCTGATGTTTTTCTCTTCATGTAACACTTGCATAGCTTCCCAATCTTTCTCATCCATTCTGTCCACTCCGATCAGGTTATAAGTTTTTTTTAGAACAACACCTTAATAATATCTATTTCACTTATGACTAAAAATACCATAAGCTTTTTTCATAAGCAATCGAACTTACGAAAGGTGGCTGCAGCATGAAAGTACCAATATCAGTAATGCGTGGAGGAACCAGCAAAGGGATTTTTATTAATTTTGAGGATATGCCCGTAGACCGAACTCTGTGGGATGGTTTTCTGTTGGATATCATGGGAAGCCCGGATCAACGGCAAATTGACGGTTTGGGAGGCGGCAATTCATTGACGAGTAAAGCCGCCATCATCAAAAAGTCAGCGATTCCAGGCATTGATGTGGAGTATACGTTTGCGCAAGTGAGCATCGAAAATCAATTGGTCGATTTCCGCGGCAATTGCGGCAATATTTCTTCCGCAGTCGGCCCTTATGCCATCGAACAAGGGCTCGTTCCGGCAGTAGAGCCGATGACGAGCGTCAAAATCTTTAATACCAATACGCAAAAAGTGATCATCGCCGAAGTGGAAGTCGAACACGGGCAAGTGAAAACGGAAGGTGAATGTGAAATTCCAGGCGTCCCGGGCACCGGCTCGCCCATCTATTTATCTTTCACCGACGCGCAAGGCGCCGTCACGGGCAAGCTCTTCCCGACCGGCCATCCAGTCGATCACGTCAAGACCGCTTTCGGCACGATTTCCGTCTCGATTATCGATGTGGCCAATCCCTTGGTGTTCGTCAAAGCGCAGGATGTGGGATTGACCGGCTCTGAACTGCCTGCTGATTTCACTCCACATATGCTCGAGCAGCTGGAGGAAATCCGCTCAGCCGCAGCAGAGCTTTGTGGATTCTGTTCGAAAGAAGAAGCGACAATCAAATCCCCCGCAGTGCCAAAGTTGACGCTCGTAGCCCCGCCTGCCGCTTATTCGGACGTCAACGGCATCCGGCGGGAAGCCGATACCATGGATTGCCGGATCCGGATGATGTCCATGCAAAAACCGCATCAGGCATTGGCCATAACCGGTGCCATCTGCACCACAGCAGGCGCGTTTTTGCCTGATACGATCCTAAATGACTTGATCCGGATCGATGCCAATATCGTCCGCCTTGGCCACCCATCCGGAATCATCGAAACGAAAGTGGACCTCATTGCCGGACATATCAGCAATATCAAAGTCGTCCGAACCGCCCGCCTCATCTTGGAAGGCTATGTCCATACTAAAGGCAGCTACCATCACGTTATATCAGCCGTCTGAAAAAAAGG
>NZ_JAPEHT010000046.1 GCF_028823615.1 Planococcus sp. A6 | reverse complement strand
GGAAACCGAAAGCCGGTTTCCGGATGATATGTTTTATTGCTTGTTCTCTTTATTCGCGAATTGTTGGAGGACTTGTTGAGCAATCTCGCCATAAATCTTTCCGGTTGGGTGATCTTCTGCGTAAACAGATGGAGCGAAATCATTTTCATCCCAGTCCGGTTGGCCAAGCGGAATCTGTCCGAGCAATGGCGCTTGTAATTCTTCTGCAAGCTTTGCCCCGCCGCCTTTTCCGAAGATGTATTCTTTTTTGCCGGATCCTTGGCTTTCAAACCAAGACATGTTCTCGACAACGCCCAATACTTCGTGATTGGTTTGCAAAGCCATCGCTCCTGCACGTGCCGCTACAAATGCTGCGGTTGGATGCGGTGTTGTGACGACAATTTCTTTGGAAGCAGGAAGCATTTGGTGGATATCGAGTGCGACATCCCCTGTACCTGGTGGCAAGTCCAATAGTAGGTAATCAAGATCTCCCCACTCCACATCGCGGAAGAATTGATCCAAGACTTTCCCGAGCATTGGGCCACGCCATACGACAGGCATATTGTCTTCAACGAAGAAGCCCATCGAAATCACTTTGACGCCGAAGCGCTCGACGGGAATGATCGTATCGCCCCGGACAACCGGCGCTTTATCGATGCCCATCATGTCCGGCACACTGAAGCCGTAGATATCTGCGTCAACGAGCCCGACTTTTTTGCCTGCACGCGCAAGCGCGATCGCCAAGTTGACAGAGACGGTCGATTTGCCGACGCCGCCTTTACCGCTGGCGATGGAAATGAATTCGACTTTGTTCAATGGAGACAAGAGATCCTGCGCTTCAGACTCGTTCGCGGTCCCGCGGAACTGCGCCAAGGCTTCGGGCGGCAATTCTTCGAAGCGGATGCCGACTGAATCAGCGCCGACTCCCTTGATGGCGTCGACCACTTTCATCTGAAGCTGCATTTGTTCCGGTGTATTCGTTTTGGCGATCGCCAGTTTGACACTGACGTATTTTTTCTCTTCTTTGATTTTCACCGACAAGATGCCGTTTGTTTCCGATAGGGTTCTATGTAAAAACGGATCTTCTAGAGCTCCGACTGCTTCTCGCACTTGTGTTTCACTTAACATTCCACTACACTCCTTATCACTTTTGCTACAGTCCAGTATAACATAGTGAAAGCGTTTTTAAATCCATTCCGGCTTTTCACCACTGGTACCTTCCAGACGGCTACTCTCTCGGCCCCAAGTCTAGCATATCCTGGGAATCGAACTTGAAATCCGAACCATACGCGACTTCCCAGTGGTAGCCGTCTGGGTCTTGGAAATAACCCGAATACCCTCCCCAAAAGACGTCAACTGGCTGTTTCACGATTACCGCTCCCGCTTTTTTCGCCAATTCCATGACTTGGTCCACTTCATCACGGGATTTGGCATTATAGGCCAAGGTGACCCCCGAGAATCCACTTTTCACTGGTGGATGTTCTGCGTCGATGTCTTTTGCCAATGCCTCTAAAGGGTATAGCTCCAATTTCGTACCTGAAGTATTGAAGAAAATGATGTCCGGTCTATCGCTCGTTTCATCCGTTTGGAAGCCCAGTTCATCTCGGTAAAACTTCACAGACCTTTCCATGTCTTGAACGCCCAGGCAGATCAAATTAATACGGTTCATTCCATCCACTCCTTTTCGGTTTGCTATAAAGTTCGCCAACACACAAAAAAGCACCTTCCCAAAAGCCGGAAAGTGCTGTTGCAAAATGAACGGGCGGCTGAAACTGCACATATGCAAATCCAAGATTGCCGCTCCCTGCGCCATATAACTGCCCTATTCGACCGGGATGTAAATATCGGTCTTGCTGGTTCCTTTGAATCCTTTCGGCGGCTCGGTGACATACAATTCAAATGGAACTGCATCCCTAAGCGTATAGCCGCCTTGTTGGAGGCATTCGTCTGAATAAGCATATTGCCAAGCTTGTTCGTATTCCCCAAGGCTCAGTTCATAGTGCAGGACGGCATATTTCCCTTCCATCTTCATTGCACTGATCTTGCCTTCTTCCGCCAGCACTGTATTTGGAGGCACAGTCATGGCGATGCTCGTGCGCAGCTTGGATGCGTCGGTGATAAAGGGGTTGTCGTGGTAGATCGTCAGGACTTTCGTGAACCCCTCTTTTATCAATGCGTACTTCTCAGCATAGGCAAGGAGTTCATTGAACATCTTGCGGCTGTTTTTCCTGAACTGGGCGTACGTTCCCCTAAAACGTACATAGATGACTTCCGCTTCATACTGTTCCACGGTAATGATGGGCTTTTCCACAATATCATCTCCTTTCACACCAGTGTAGCGAAAAAAGCTTACGACGACTTGTCGTTTCTTGCTGTTCTGAATGCCGATGGAGACATTCCCATATGTTTCTTGACTGCTTTGCTATAGGTGCTTGCATCGTTATAGCCATAGCGGAAAGCGAGTTCGGTGATGCTCAGGTCTGGCCTGGCCTGGCCATAAGAAGCATGCCAGACCGCTCCATTTTTATTCGTGTGATGAACTGTTTGACGGTTTCTTCGTTATATTTGCTGAACAGGCGATGGAAGTGGTATTTGGACATATTGGCGTTACGTGCTAAATCATCCAGTGAAATGCTTTCGCTGAGATTTTGCTCGATATAGTCTTCGGATTTGTTCATCAGCCGGATATATTCATCCATTTTGCACCTCCGCTTTTTTTCATCATTATAACGCAAAGGGCTTTCCCATAGGCCGCCTTGAGAACCCCCCATAAAAATCGGCAATAAAAAAAGCACCAGCAAGATGCTGGTGCTTTCGATAAATCTATTAACGTTTTGAGAACTGAGGTGCGCGACGTGCCGCTTTAAGACCGTATTTTTTACGTTCTTTCATACGTGGGTCACGTGTTAGGAATCCAGCAGATTTAAGAGCTCCGCGGAATTCTGGATCTACTGTAAGTAGAGCGCGTGCGATTCCGTGACGGATTGCGCCGGCTTGTCCAGTGAACCCGCCCCCTTTTACGTTTACCAATACATCGTAGCTACCAAGAGTTTCAGTAGTTACTAGTGGTTGTTTGATGATTTGCTCAAGCGTTTCGTATGGAACGTAGTCAGATACGTCACGGTTGTTGATTGTGATCGTACCATCTCCTGGTACCAAACGTACGCGAGCTGTTGAGTTTTTACGGCGACCTGTACCGATATATTGAACTTGTGCCAAAGGTGTATCCTCCTCTTATTTACTGATTATTATCCGCGAAGCGTGTAAGCTTCAGGTTGTTGTGCTTGGTGGTTGTGCTCTGGTCCAGCGTATACATGCAATTTCTTGAATGTTTGGCGGCCCAAAGAGTTCTTTGGAAGCATGCCTTTGATCGCTAGTTCAAGCATTTTTGTAGGGTATTTCGTGCGCATTTCAAGTGCTGTGCGCTGCTTAAGTCCGCCTGTGTATTGCGTGTGGCGGTAGTAGATTTTGTCGGTAAGTTTTTTACCAGTCAAGTGGATTTTGTCAGCATTGATGATGATGACGTGATCGCCAGTGTCGACGTTCGGTGTGAATGTTGGTTTGTATTTCCCGCGCAAGATTGAAGCGACTTCAGAAGCCAAACGTCCAAGAGTTTGCCCTTCTGCATCGACAACCAACCATTTACGCTCTACTTCGTGACCTTTAGCCATGAATGTTGTACGCATGTATATTGTCCTCCTAATGAATCGTCTCTTTTTTTTAGAATTCAGTTCCAAGTGTTCCATGTTGGTTCCGTTGTTCCGTGTTTTCCTTATCCCTTAACACAAATAACCTTCCGGGGCATATCGTGGGGGTAATGAAAATACCATACATCATCATATAACGGATTACGCTTTAAGTCAAGGATATTTAGAAAAACACCAGGAAAAGTTGCTTCGCCTTCAGTAATGCACTTTTTCCAAGTATAAACCGTGTGCTGCTGCGGTTTTGCCGGCAGCGTCGCGGTCACAAGCAGCAATGATGTCAGCCAGTTCTTCCGGTTCTCTCCTATTTAATCCGACTTCGAGCAAAGTGCCTGCAATAATGCGCACCATATTATAGAGAAAACCGGATCCTTCGATGACCATATGCAATTCTTCACCATGCTCTTCGAAATCAATCCTCCAAATCGTTCTCACTTTATCGACGACATTGGTGTTTGCCGCACAAAAACTTGAAAAATCATGCGTGCCGATAAATGCTTGGGCCGCTTTTTCCATGCGCCCAACATCGATTTGCTGCGGCACATGGACGAGGTGGTTGCGGCTGAACGGGTTGATGAGTTTGCTGCGGTTCCACTTATACCTGTAAATTTTCCCTTTTGCATGGTAGCGGGCATGGAAATCCGCATCTGCTTGTTCGATATCATAGACCTGGATGTCTTGCGGCAGGCGGACATTGAGCGCGCGTACCCAGGAATCTGTGGGCATGGAAAACGGCGTATCGAAGTGAATCACTTGCCCGGTCGCGTGTACACCGGAATCTGTCCTGCCGCTCGCCACCACTTCGACCGGCTCGCCTTTATGCAATTCTTTCAACGCGCGCAATAACTCCAGTTGAACGGTGCGGGTTTTCAGCTGGATTTGGTAGCCTGCAAACCCGCTGCCGTCATAGGCAAGTGTCGCTTTCATTCGTTTCATGAGGTCTCTCCTTTTAATGCAGCTTTCATAAAAAACTACCATCTCTGCTAATTAACTCCGGAAGTACCAAAGCAATCCGGCAAACCCAACGAGCAGCAACAAGCTCAGCGTATCCATAAAGCGCCAGTTAAGCTGGCGGTAGCGTGTACGTCCTTCTCCTCCGCGGTAGCCTCTCACTTCCATGGCAGTCGCTAAATCTTCTGCCCGTTTAAAGGCACTGACAAACAACGGAATCAACAGCGGCACAACGGCTTTGATTCGTTCTTTAATAGGGCCAGAGCCAATATCTGAGCCGCGTGCCATTTGCGCTTTTAGGATCTTTCCGGTTTCATCCATCAAGGTCGGGATGAACCGCAGTGAAATGGACATCATCAACGCCAGTTCATGGACCGGTAGTTTGAGGCGCTTGAATGGCCCAAGCAATACTTCTATGCCATCCGTGATCGAAATCGGTGAAGTCGTTAATGTCAGGATACTGGTCATGAACACCAAGACCAGAAAACGGATCGAGATGAATATCCCTTGCCGCAGCCCCTCTTCATAGACATCTACAAAACCGACACTGAAAAGCAATGCCCCGCCTTCGGTAAAGAATAAATGCAGGAAAAACGTAAAGGCCATTAAGATGAAGACAGGTTTCAAGCCGTTAATTAAGAAATACAGCCGGATTTTCGATAAAAACACAGAAAGTAATGTAAATCCGAGCAAAATCGCATACGTAATAGCATTATTCGCGATAAAAACGATCGCAATAAACAAAAAGACGAACAGGATTTTGGCTCTTGGGTCCAGCCGGTGGACGACCGAATCCCCCGGGATAAAGCGTCCGAAAATCATTTTTTCCATCATCTCAGCTCACGCCCTTCCTTGAGCGCTTGCGCAATAGACTGCGCCAACGCCTCTTCAGTCAGCGCTAGCTCATCAAGCGTTAAGCCGGTTTTCTCTTCAAACTCCCGCTGCATGCGCACGGTGCGCGGCGGCTCCAACCGGTAATCGCCAAGCTGTTCTTCATTGGCGAAGACTTCGCGCACATCACCTGTCGCAACGCATTTGCCGCTATGCATGATGGCCACTGTATCCGCATAACGCGCCGCATCTTCCATGCTATGTGTGACAAGCACAGTCGTTAAGCCTTTCTCTTGATGCAGGCGATAAAACAAATCCATGATTTCCCGGCGTCCGCGCGGGTCGAGTCCTGCCGTTGGTTCATCGAGCACCAAGACATCCGGCTCCATTGCCAGAACACCTGCTATGGCGACGCGGCGCATCTGCCCGCCCGATAAGTCAAAAGGTGACTTCTCCAGCACATCTTCCGGAAGCCCAAGCTGTTCGACCAAGGCGATGGCTCGTCTACGAGCTTCCTCTTCTGGCACACCGAAGTTCAGCGGGCCGAACATGATGTCTTTCAGGACCGTTTCATCAAATAGCTGCTGTTCGGGAAACTGGAAGACGATGCCGACTTTTTTCCGCACGTCCCGCAAGTTTTTCGCTTTTGTCCCTGCTTCGATTTTCCGCTCGCCGATCAGCACACTGCCTTCTGTCGGCTGCAATAAAGCATTTAAATGCTGCAATACGGTCGATTTCCCGGAACCCGTATGCCCGATGATCGCTGTGTAAGAGCCTGAAGGTATGTGCAGCGTGACATCCGTCAGCGCCCGTTTTTCAAAAGGGGTATCTTTCGCGTAGCTATATCCTACTTGCTTGAGTAATATGTCCATAATTCCTCCACCAGCTCATGTTCTGTCATAGATTCACCGGTCATCGGCACGCCGGCTTGTTTCAGTAACCCGGCCATCCGCATCGCAAATGGCAGATCCAACCCCATCTCCGTCAACTCTTCGCCGGAAGAAAATACTTCATCGGGTGTACCTTCCATTTGTTTATGCCCGGCATTCATCACCAGCACACGGTCAGCGAGCGCGGCTTCCTCCAGGTCATGGGTAATCGACAACACAGTGAGACCCGTCGCTTCACGCAGCTCACGGATCGTCTCGATGACTTCCCGGCGGCCTTGCGGATCGAGCATCGATGTAGCTTCATCCAAAATGAGCAGGCGTGGACGCAAAGCCAGTGCCCCCGCAATTGCTACGCGCTGTTTTTGCCCACCAGATAGGTGATGCGGTTCATGGTCAAGATAATCCGCCATCTTCACTTGCTGCAAGGATTCACGGACACGCACGACCATTTCTTCGTGAGGGATGCCGTTGTTTTCGAGCGCGAACGCTACATCATCCTGCACCGTTGCCCCGACGAATTGGTTATCTGGATTCTGGAACACCATGCCCATCTGCGAGCGGATGTCCCACAAGCTTTCTTCAGACATTGTCAGTCCCATTGCTTTGACTGTTCCTTGCTGAGGGAACAATAGGCCGTTCATCAATTTGGCGATTGTCGACTTGCCCGAGCCGTTGTGTCCGACAAGCGCCACCCATTCGCCTTCGCCAATCGAGAACGATAGGTCCGAGACGGCCGGCTTGACCGACTCGTCTTCCGGTACGTATGTGAATGTCACTTGTTCAAATGACAAAATGGTTCCTTTCATGTGTTGAAGCCTCCTCTAAACTTTCTCTACTCTGCTCTTATGTGCTGTAAAACGGGAATTCTTTAGCCACGCTTAACTTACACTGCTCATATTCCCTTCTATGGAATATCAACACTGGAAATTAATTGATCTTTAAATAAAAAAAGCGCGCACCTCATTCAGAGTATGCGCTTTTCTGTCTCTATGGCTCCTGCGGGTGCTTAAGCCGCCGGTTGAATGAGGTGCGTAGAGCTAGACGAGACGCCGCCCGAAGGCTCGCTCATCATAACACTCAGCTTTTCATATTGTCGTATAAATCATGATGCTAAAAGAAGAGGGCTATGAACCCTCTTCAACTGATTAAACCAATTCAATAATTACGATTGGTGCGCCATCTCCGCGACGAGGCCCCATTTTCATGATGCGCGTGTAGCCGCCTTGACGGTCAGCGTAACGTGGTGCTACATCATCAAACAATTTTTGCAAAGCAAAGATTGTGTTTTCGTTGCCTTCTTCGTCAGTCGAAGTCACGAGTTCACGGCGAATGTATGCTGCAGCTTTACGGCGTGCGTGGATGTCTCCGCGCTTACCAAGCGTGATCATTTTTTCTACAGTTGAACGGACTTCTTTAGCACGGGCTTCAGTTGTCTGAATGCGCTCGTGAACGATTAGGTCAGTCGTAAGGTCACGCAAAAGCGCTTTACGTTGAGAACTTGTACGTTGAAGTTTTCTCATTGAAGTTTCCCTCCTTTGTTGAATAGTTCAGAAAGAATCGGGCAATCAGTCTTCTTTACGAAGGCCAAGACCTAGATCTTCCAACTTCACTTTTACTTCTTCAAGTGATTTGCGTCCGAGGTTGCGAACTTTCATCATGTCGTCTTCCGACTTGTTGGCCAATTCGTGGACAGTGTTAATGCCGGCACGTTTCAGGCAGTTGTAAGAACGAACAGAAAGATCAAGCTCTTCGATAGTCATCTCAAGCACTTTCTCTTTTTGGTCTTCTTCTTTTTCAACCATGATTTCAGCTGTTTGAGCCTCATCCGTCAATCCTACGAAGATGTTCAGATGTTCAGTGAAAATTTTCGCGCCAAGCGCAATTGCCTCTTTGGGACCGATGCTTCCATCTGTCCAGACATCGAGGGTTAATTTATCGAAATGAGCGAGTTGGCCCACACGGGTATTTTCCACTTGGAAATTGACGCGTGAAACTGGCGTGTAAATAGAGTCAATCGGGATAACGCCAATCGGAAGATCTTCACGTTTGTTCTGATCTGCACGGGCATACCCACGGCCGCGGTTAGCATACATGCGCATGCGCAAGTGGCCGTCTTTCGCGATTGTTGCAATATATAGATCCGGATTCAGAATTTCCACGTCACTATCGTGAGTGATATCTGCAGCCGTAACCGTTCCGTCACCTTTTACATCAATTTCAATGACTTTTTCTTCGTCAGAGTAAATTTTCAATGCGAGCTTCTTGATGTTCAAAATGATAGAGGCTACATCTTCTTCTACACCTTCGACAGTGGAGAATTCATGCAAAACGCCATCAATTTGGATCGAAGTAACAGCTGCGCCAGGTAAAGATGAAAGTAGGATTCGACGTAAGGAGTTACCTAAAGTGGTACCATATCCACGCTCAAGGGGTTCAACAACGAATTTGCCGTATTTGGCATTGCTGTCGATCTCAACCGTTTCAATTTTTGGTTTTTCTATTTCGAGCATTCAGTTTACCCTCCTTCAAAACGTCGGTATTTTCGTTGCATAAGAATTCGATAGTCACAGACTTTCGCTACGATTCAGAACACATTTAGTAAGTCGTGATGTTCAAAAATCCTACTCAGACCAACGATTATACGCGACGGCGTTTTGGCGGGCGGCAGCCGTTGTGAGGAACTGGAGTTACGTCTCTAATTGCAGTAACTTCCAATCCAGCAGCTTGAAGCGCACGGATAGCAGCTTCGCGACCTGAACCAGGACCTTTAACAGTTACTTCCAAAGTTTTCAAACCATGTTCCATGGAAGTTTTTGCAGCAGTTTCAGCAGCCATTTGGGCAGCGAATGGAGTGGATTTACGTGAACCACGGAATCCTAGAGCACCAGCCGAAGACCATGATACTGCGTTACCTTGCATATCAGTGATCGTAACAATTGTGTTATTGAATGTTGAGCGGATGTGAGCAATACCGGATTCGATATTCTTTTTCACACGACGCTTACGAGTTTGTTGTTTACGTGCCATGTTAAGAAACAACCTCCTTTACTGATTATTTTTTCTTGTTAGCTACAGTTTTACGAGGACCTTTACGCGTACGCGCGTTGTTCTTCGTATTTTGACCACGAACCGGAAGACCGCGACGGTGGCGGATACCACGGAAGCTAGCGATTTCCATCAAACGTTTGATGTTCATGGAAACTTCACGGCGAAGGTCACCTTCGATTTTGTACTGATCCAATTGTTCACGGATATTGTTCAACTCGTCTTCTGTAAGATCGCGAACGCGAGTCTCTTCAGAAACACCAGCACCAGAAAGAACTTTCTGAGCAGTCGTTTTCCCAACACCGTAGATATAAGTCAATGAAATTACAACGCGTTTGTCGCGCGGAATGTCAACACCAGAAATACGTGCCATGTGTGCGATGCACCTCCTTCTTTATTAACCTTGTCTTTGTTTGTGTTTCGGATTTTCACAGATTACCATTACTTTACCGTTTCTGCGAATAACTTTACATTTTTCGCAGATCGGCTTAACAGATGGTCTCACTTTCATCTAACCCAACCTCCTTAGTAGTCCGGAGTGCAAAAGATTATTTAAAACGGTATGTGATGCGACCGCGTGTTAAATCGTAAGGAGAAAGTTCTACTGTTACTTTATCTCCTGGCAGAATGCGGATGAAATGCATGCGAATCTTGCCTGATACGTGCGCAAGAATCGTATGGCCATTTTCAAGCTCCACTTTAAACATCGCGTTGGGCAAAGTCTCAATGACTGTTCCCTCGATTTCAATTACATCGTCTTTCGCCATCGACCCAGTCTCCCTTCTGTATACAAATCAGGTACTCATCTTCAAACAGTATTTGCTGATTGAATAATTCTTATCCATTCACCAGGAATTCATGAGTGACATTTGAAAGACCTTCTCCGGGTTCCTCTCCCCACTTATGACAGCGGAGTTCGGGGGTTCCGGTTGAGCCAGTCTGACCCACGTATCCTCGACTGCCCGGACTGCCTTGGATGAGTTCCAAACCCGTTACACAGATGCTTCCACGAAACCCATTATACTACCTCCGGTGCGGAATTGCACGGAGCAACGAGCCTCACCGGTTTCATATAATCAAGCCTTGTTTGCTTTTGCAGCTCTCGAAAATTCATATCTCCGGTGCTCCTTAAAGCCACATGGAGGCAACTAACTGCGCCCGGCGCCGGGACTTAACCTCGGTCGCCCTTTAGAAGAGCATCAATGTCAGCAAATACTTTATCAATGTCCTGCTGTCCATCTATATTGGTCAGCACGTTCTTGTCTTCATAGAAGTCGAGAAGCGGCTGAGTTTGTTGCATGTTAACTTCTAAACGCTTCGTGACGGTTTCAGGCTTGTCGTCTTCGCGTTGGTAGAGCTCTCCACCATCTTTATCGCACACGCCTGCAACAGCAGGAGGGTTGAAGACAGTATGGTAAGCAGTTCCACAAACTTTGCAAATCCAACGGCCTGTTAAACGTGCAATCAATTCGTCTTGTTCAACTTGGATGTTTACGACATGCTCGATTCGTTTGCCAAGATCAGCCAGAAGAGATTCCAGCGCCTCAGCTTGAGGGACTGTGCGTGGAAAGCCGTCCAATAGGAAGCCTTTCTCACAGTCCGGTTGGCTGAGTCGCTCTCGGACGATACCGATCGTCACTTCGTCAGGCACCAAGGCACCTTGATCCATGAACGACTTTGCTTCCAGGCCCAGTGCCGTGCCGCCTTTGATAGCTGCACGGAACATGTCGCCTGTCGAAATATGAGGGATGTCGTACTTCTTGACAATTTCGTCTGCTTGCGTGCCTTTGCCGGCACCTGGTAGACCCATCAACACAATGTTCATACGTTTTGCCCCCTCAGACAAGTGGATAAGGAACGTTTTCACGTTCCTCCCCATTGATTATTTCATAAAGCCTTTGTAATGACGTTTCACAAGTTGTGATTCCAATTGCTTCATCGTCTCGAGGGCTACCCCGACGACAATCAGCAAGCTCGTACCGCCAATCTGTGCAGATTGAGGCAAGTTTGCGATATTAATGAAGAAAATCGGCATGACCGCGATAACGGAAAGGAAGATAGCTCCCACAAACGTTAAGCGGTAAAGCACACTTGTTAAATAATCTTGCGTATTTTTACCCGGACGGATTCCCGGAATGTATGCACCTTGCTTTTTCAAGTTGTCCGCCACGTTTTCAGGATTAACCTGAATGAATGCATAGAAATACGTGAATGCAATGATCAAGGCGACATAAATGATCATGCCGACAGGACGCGTGTAATCAAACGTATTCTGGATTGCCTCCGTAAACGCGTTGGCACCAAAGAAAGAAGCGATAGTTTGCGGCGTAATGATGAACGCCACTGCAAAGATTACCGGGATAACTCCGGCCGCGTTTACTTTCAAAGGTAAATGCGTTTGCTGCCCATTCGAGCTCTGGCCACGGCCAGCGACACGTTTGGCATACTGGATCGGGATTTTACGCAACGCTTGTTGGACGTAAATGACCAATACAGTAATGGCAACAACTGCGAGTGCGAGCAATGCCATAATGGCAATATTGATCGGTAGCTGGTCGCCAGCCCCTTGGATCTGCTGCGCATAAAGTTGGTTAATTGCTCCTGGTACTGCAGCGACAATCCCTGCGAAGATGATAATCGAAATACCGTTCCCCACGCCTTTTGCCGTGATCTGCTCACCAAGCCACAATAGAAATGCTGTTCCTGCTGTCAGTACGATGGCGATTACTACATACGTCGCAATCGAGTCGTCTTGGATCAATGTACCTCCGTACATTTGATTGAAACCATAAGACATGCCGATCGCCTGGATAAACGCAAGAACGATTGTAAAGTAACGAGTGAATTGAGCAAGTTTCCGTCTTCCGACTTCGCCTTGTTTCGCCCACTCAGCAAATTTTGGCACAACATCCATTTGCAGAAGCTGCACGATGATCGATGCTGTGATATAAGGCATGATTCCCATCGCCAAAATCGAGAAGTTGGCAAGGGCGCCTCCACCGAAAGTATTCAAGAAGCCGATCAGACCCATCTGATCAGTAGCTTGGAGTACTGACGCATCAACATTCGGCACCGGAACGAATGTCCCGATACGGAAGATGATGAGCATTGCTAAAGTAAAGAAAATTTTATTTCGAATATCAGATACGCGCATAAGATTAGAGATTGTCTGAAACATTAAAGCACCTCGGTTTGACCGCCGGCAGCTTCAATAGCTTCTTTAGCTGATGCAGAGAATTTGTGGGCTTGTACAGACAATTTCTTGTCCAAGCTTCCGTTACCAAGGATCTTGATACCAGAACGCTCCTTGCTCACAACACCTGTTTCGATCAACAATGCAGGTGTAATTTCTGTGCCTTCTTCAAAACGGTTCAACACGTCAAGGTTTACAACAGTGTAGTCTTTACGGTTGATGTTCGTGAATCCACGCTTCGGCAAACGACGGAACAATGGGTTTTGACCACCCTCGAATCCTGGACGGACACCGCCGCCTGAACGGGCTTTTTGACCTTTGTGACCTTTACCGGCTGTTTTACCAGTACCTGAACCGATTCCGCGTCCGATACGCTTGCGTGAGCTGCGTGAACCTTCTGCTGGTTTTAATTCGTGAAGTTTCATGTGGTTGGCACCTCCTTCTATAGAAATCAGGGATTAAACTTCTTTAATAGTAACTAAGTGAGCGACTTTATCAAGCATTCCGCGAACTGCCGCGTTGTCTTGGTGCTCAACTGTTTGATGCATTTTGCGCAGGCCTAGTGACTGGACTGTTTTACGTTGTGTCGGTTTAGCACCGATCACTGACTTAGTGAGGGTAATTTCTAGTTTAGTAGCCATGTAATTTCCCTCCCTTATTGGAATAACTCTTCTGTAGTTTTGCCGCGAAGTTTTGCAACTTCATCAGCGCTCTTCAGTTGAGTCAAACCGTTGATAGTAGCACGGACCATGTTGATCGGTGTGTTAGAACCAAGAGATTTAGACAAGATGTCTTGTACTCCTGCAAGCTCTAGTACCGCACGAACAGGACCACCAGCAATAACACCAGTACCTGGTGAAGCAGGTTTGATAAGAATCGAGCCGGCACCGAAGCGCCCAGTTACTAGATGTGGAGTAGTACCTTTAACCATAGGTACTTCGATTAAGTTCTTCTTCGCATCTTCAATAGCTTTACGGATTGCTTCTGGAACTTCTTGTGCTTTCCCAGTACCAAAACCGACTTTACCATTTTTGTCGCCTACAACAACCAATGCGGAGAAACGGAAACGACGTCCACCTTTTACAACTTTCGCTACGCGGTTAATCGTAACTACGCGTTCTTCAAGTTCAAGTTTGTTTGGATCAATACGACGCATTATATGGGTCCCTCCTTCTTTTAGAATTCTAAGCCGTTTTCACGAGCAGATTCAGCCAAAGCTTTCACACGGCCGTGATATAGATAACCACCGCGGTCAAAAACAACTGATTTCAAGCCGTTTTCTACTGCGCGTTTTGCAATCGTTTCGCCGACTTGAGCAGCCGCTTCGACGTTGCCTTTTGTTTCAAGAGAAAAATCTTTATCTGCAGATGATGCGCTAGCAAGCGTTACGCCGTTTACATCGTCGATCAATTGAGCGTAGATGTATTTGTTTGAACGGAAAACGTTCAAGCGTGGACGTTCAGCTGTTCCCGTGATTTTAGAACGTACGCGAGCGTGACGTTTTTTACGGGATGCATTTTTATCGAGTTTCGTAATCACTGAGGTCACTCCTTTCAGCCTGCCTAAGCAGCATTATTTACCTGTTTTACCTTCTTTGCGGCGAACTTTTTCGTCTTCGTAACGGATCCCTTTGCCTTTATACGGCTCTGGCGGGCGAGTAGCACGGATGTTTGAAGCAAGTGCTCCGACCATCTCTTTGTTAATCCCTTTAACGACGACTTTCGTGTTGCCTTGTACTTCGATTTCGATTCCTTCTTCCGGAGTGAATTCCACCGGATGAGAGTATCCAACGTTCAAGACCAATTTCTTGCCTTGTAGCTGGGCACGGTAACCTACACCGACTAGTTCAAGTGAGCGGGAGAAGCCTTCAGATACTCCAGTAACCATGTTCGCGAGCAATGCACGGGTTGTGCCGTGGATTGTGCGGTGGTCTTTGGAATCTGATGGGCGTGACAATGTCAAAACATTATCTTCCTGCGTGATTGTGATATCTGAGTTAAACGAGCGAGTAAGCTCGCCTTTAGGCCCTTTTACAGTTACGTTATTGTCGTTTTCGACAGTAACGGTAACGTTAGCAGGAACCTCGATTGGTTTTTTACCTACACGTGACATTCTGTTGCACCTCCATTCGTTTGTTGCTTCTTACCAAACGTAAGCTATGATTTCGCCGCCGACTTTTTTCGCGCGGGCTTCTTTATCAGTTACCAAACCTTGTGATGTCGATACTAGAGCGATTCCAAGACCGTTTAGTACACGAGGCACCTCGTCAGTTTTAGCGTATACACGTAGTCCTGGTTTTGAAATGCGTTTCAAGCCAGTGATGACGCGTTCGTTGTTGGCACCGTATTTAAGGAAAATGCGGATCATGCCTTGTTTATCATCTTCAACATATTCTACGTCACGTACGAAACCTTCACGCTTCAGGATTTCAGCGATGTCTTTTTTCACGTTGGAAGCCGGAAGCTCCAATTTCTCGTGACGAACCATGTTTGCATTACGAATGCGTGTCAGCATATCTGCAATCGGATCTGTCATTGTCATTACATTTACCTCCTTCCCAATTTAGGGGATTACCAGCTGGCTTTTTTGACGCCAGGAATTTGTCCCACATATGCAAGTTCACGGAAACAAATACGGCAAAGTTTGAATTTGCGCAGTACTGAATGCGGACGTCCGCATCGTTCACAGCGAGTGTACTCTTGTACTTTATACTTTGGCGTGCGTTTTTGTTTAGCAATCATCGATTTTTTAGCCACGTTTACGCCTCCCTCATCTTTACTTTTGGAACGGCATACCGAATTGTGTCAATAACTCACGAGCTTCTTCATCAGAGTTCGCAGTTGTCACAATTACGATATCCATACCGCGTACTTTAGAAACTTTATCATAATCGATTTCAGGGAAGATCAATTGTTCTTTCACACCAAGTGTGTAGTTGCCGCGTCCGTCGAAAGATTTTTTCGATACGCCACGGAAGTCACGAACACGTGGAAGTGAGATAGCAATCAATTTATCCAGGAAGTCATACATACGCTCACCGCGTAGTGTAACTTTACATCCGATTGGCATGCCTTCACGAAGGCGGAAGCCAGCGATAGATTTCTTAGCTTTTGTGATGACCGGCTTTTGACCAGTGATCGTCTGTAATTCTTCAACAGCAGAATCAAGTGATTTTGTGTTTTGTACAGCTTCACCGACACCCATGTTGATAACGATCTTATCAACTTTTGGTGCCTGCATTACTGAGGAATATTCAAACTTGCTCACTAGAGCAGGTGTGATTTCGTTAGTATATTTTTCTTGTAGGCGGTTCATGTTTGTACCTCCCCTCATTCAGGAATTTTATTTATCTAATTTTTCACCGGATTTTTTTGCAACACGAACTTTTTTGCCGTCTTCCATTTTGTATCCTACGCGAGTCGGCTCGCCGGATTTAGGGTCAACTACCATCACGTTAGAAACGTGGATCGCAGCTTCTTGGCTGACAATTCCGCCTTGCGGGCTTGCCTGGTTCGGTTTTGTATGCTTTTTGACGATGTTAACACCTTCAACGAGCACACGGTCTTTCTTAGGTAGAGCAGTCAAAACAACTCCTGTTTTGCCTTTGTCTTTCCCAGAGATGACCTTAACTGTATCGCCTTTTTTTACATGCATTCTGTCGCACCTCCTTGGTATCGCACGTTGGATGTTTTATAGAACTTCAGGAGCAAGTGAAACGATCTTCATGAAGTTGTTGTCACGAAGTTCACGTGCAACTGGTCCGAAGATACGTGTTCCGCGTGGACCTTTATCGTCGCGGATAATCACACATGCATTTTCATCAAATTTGATGTAAGTACCGTCTTTACGGCGAGCTCCGCTTTTCGTGCGAACGATGACAGCCTTAACGACTTCACCTTTCTTAACAACGCCACCTGGTGTTGCTTTTTTCACGGTACAAACGATTACGTCACCGATGTTTGCTGTCTTGCGACCAGAACCACCAAGCACTTTAATCGTAAGTACTTCACGAGCACCCGAGTTGTCTGCAACTTTTAAACGACTTTCCTGTTGGATCACTTAGGTAACCTCCCTCCGGAACTTTTAGGATTCCGAACTTATTTAAATTAGATGATGACAGCTTTTTCGACGATTTCCACTAAACGGAAACGTTTTGTAGCTGATAGTGGACGAGTTTCCATGATGCGAACGATGTCGCCCATTTTCGCTTCGTTGTTCTCATCATGAGTCTTGAATTTCTTAGAGTATTTTACACGTTTGCCATAAAGCGCGTGCTTTTTTTGAGTTTCAACCATTACTGTAACGGTTTTGTCCATTTTGTCAGACACGACGCGGCCTGTGTATACTTTGCGTTGGTTACGCTCAGACATACTTGCAACCTCCTCTCGAATTATCAGTTGTTGCCACTGAGTTCTCTTTCATGAATCACAGTTTTCATACGGGCAATCGCTTTACGTACTTCGCGGATGCGAGCAGTGTTTTCTAATTGACCAGTAGCCAATTGGAAGCGAAGGTTGAAAAGCTCTTCTTTCAGTGATTTCACTTTTTGTTCGATTTCAGCAGTGGTTAGGTCACGGATTTCATTAGCTTTCATTCGATTCACCACCAATTTCTTCGCGTTTTACGAATTTCGTTTTCACTGGCAATTTGTGAGAGGCAAGACGCAATGCTTCGCGTGCAACTTCTTCAGATACTCCAGCGATTTCGAACATAATTTTACCAGTTTTTACTACCGCTACCCAGCCTTCAGGTGAACCTTTACCGGAACCCATCCGTACTTCAAGAGGCTTTTTCGTGTATGGCTTGTGAGGGAAAATCTTGATCCAGACTTTACCGCCACGTTTCATGTAACGTGTCATAGCGATACGGGCAGATTCGATTTGGCGGTTAGTGATCCATGAAGACTCAAGAGCCTGCAGGCCATATTCGCCGAATGCGACTTCTTTGCCGCCTTTCGCTTCTCCGCGCATCTTGCCACGGTGTTCACGACGATATTTTACGCGTTTTGGCAATAACATATTATTTGCCTCCTTCCTCAGAATTCTTCTTGGTTGGAAGGACTTCACCGCGGTAGATCCATACTTTTACGCCAAGCTTACCATAAGTAGTGTCTGCTTCAGCGTGCGCATAGTCGATGTCTGCGCGCAATGTATGGAGCGGAACAGTTCCTTCGCTATAGGACTCAGCACGGGCAATGTCAGCTCCGCCTAGACGTCCAGATACTTGAGTTTTGATCCCTTTAGCGCCTGCACGCATAGTACGTTGGATCGTTTGTTTTTGAGCACGGCGGAAAGATGCACGGTTTTCTAGCTGGCGTGCGATTCCTTCAGCGACCAATTTCGCATCAAGGTCAGCTCTTTTGATTTCTACGATGTTGATGTGGACACGCTTGCCAGTCATCGCGTTCAGTTGCGTACGAAGTACTTCTACTTCAGAGCCACCTTTACCGATTACCATACCTGGCTTAGCAGTGTGGATTGTAACGTTCACACGGTTTGCAGCGCGCTCGATTTCGATTTTCGAAACTGAAGCTTCTTTCAAACGTGTTTCGATGTATTCACGGATTTTCAAATCTTCGTGAAGGAGTGTCGCGTAGTCTTTTTCAGCGTACCATTTCGACTCCCAATCACGGATGATTCCGATTCGCATTCCAATTGGATGAATTTTTTGTCCCACGAATTATCCCTCCTTCTTCTCAGATACCACTAGTGTGATGTGGCTTGTGCGTTTGTTGATCGCGCTTGCGCGTCCCATTGCACGTGGACGGAAACGCTTCAAAGTCGGCCCTTCGTCAACGAATACTTCGCTGATGACAAGGTTCTCGATGTTCATTTCGTAATTGTGTTCAGCGTTAGCAGCTGCAGATTTCAACAACTTCTCAACAACAATGGATGCTGCTTTAGGAGTGTGGTTCAAAATTGCGACCGCTTCACCGATTTGCTTGCCTCGGATTAAATCTACTACTAAACGGACTTTACGAGGAGCAATACGTACTGTTCTAGCAACAGCTTTTGCTTGCATGGGGAAATCCTCCTCTCAATTAACGTCTTGTTTTCTTATCGTCTGCACCATGGCTTGCGTATTTGCGCGTTGGGGCAAATTCACCAAGTTTATGGCCTACCATATCTTCAGTCACGTATACAGGGATGTGTTTGTGGCCATCGTATACTGCAATTGTTAGCCCGATGAATGTCGGGAAAATTGTAGAACGGCGAGACCAAGTTTTGATCACTTGTTTTTTCTCAGATTCCTTTTGCGCTTCGACTTTCTTCATAAGATGATCGTCTACAAAAGGTCCTTTTTTCAAGCTGCGACCCATTTGGGATCCTCCCTTCGTGATTGCACCACGGTTCTTTCGACGAACCGCAGCGAAATCAAATTATTTTTTGCGGCGACGTACGATGAATTTATCGGATTGGTTCGTTTTCTTACGTGTTTTGTATCCAAGAGTTGGTTTGCCCCATGGAGACATTGGAGATTTACGTCCGATTGGCGAACGTCCTTCACCACCACCGTGTGGGTGATCGTTCGGGTTCATGACAGATCCGCGGACAGTTGGGCGATTGCCCTTCCAGCGGTTACGTCCTGCTTTACCGATGTTGATCAATTCGTGCTGTTCGTTTCCGACAGCGCCGATAGTTGCGCGGCAAGTTGCAAGGATCATGCGAACTTCGCCTGATTGCAAGCGAACTGTTACGTATTTTCCTTCTTTACCAAGCACCTGTGCTGAAGCTCCTGCAGAACGTACCAATTGGCCGCCTCCGCCTGGTTTCAACTCGATGTTGTGGATAGTAGAACCCATTGGGATGTTAAGCAACGGCAAAGCATTACCTGCTTTGATGTCTGCTTCTGGTCCTGACATGATTTGCGTATCAACCTGAACACCTTTAGGTGCAAGGATGTAACGTTTTTCTCCGTCAGCGTAATGGATAAGTGCGATGTTTGCAGAACGGTTCGGATCGTATTCGATCGTAGCAACGCGACCTGGAATGCCATCTTTGTTACGTTTAAAATCGATCACGCGGTATTGGCGCTTATGTCCGCCCCCGTGGTGGCGCACAGTGATTTTACCTTGGTTATTACGGCCGCCTTTACGCTTCGTCGGTTGCAAAAGCGACTTTTCAGGCTTGTTCGTTGTGATTTCAGCGAAATCTGAACTAGTCATGTTACGACGACCGTTAGTGGTAGGTTTGTATTTTCTAATCCCCACGTTGTTTCCCTCCTTCTTTGATTAGTTCTTGTTCAGAACTTATACAATTACATTTCGAATAGTTCGATGTCTTTTGAATCAGCAGTCAATTTCACGATCGCTTTGCGGCGTTTGTTCGTGTAGCCTGCGTGTTTGCCCATGCGTTTGAATTTGCCTTTGTAGTTCATGATGTTGACTTTCTCAACTTGAACGCCGAAGACTTCTTGAACTGCATGTTTAACTTGAGTTTTGTTAGCGCGAACGTCCACTTCAAAAGTGTACTTCTTCTCCGCCATTACCTCAGAAGAACGCTCGGTAATGACTGGACGCTTTAGAATGTCACGTGCTTCCATTAACCTAGCACCTCCTCGATTTTCTCTACGGCTCCTTTAGTCATGACAACTTTGTCATGGCCAAGCAAGTCCAATACGTTGATACCGTTTGCCGGTACAACTGTCATGCCTTTGATGTTGCGTGCAGATAGTGCCACGTTTTCATCAAGGTCAGCTGTTACGAATAATGCTTTCTTGCCGACAGACAAGTCAGTCACGAGTTTCGTGAATTCCTTAGTTTTCGGTGCATCGAAAGCCAATCCTTCAAGTACCATCAGGTTTTCGTTTGCTAGTGCCGAAGACAATGCAGAACGAAGAGCCAAGCGACGGACTTTTTTCGGAAGTTTGTAGCTGTAGCTGCGTGGTGTCGGGCCGAATACGACTCCGCCTCCGCGCCATTGTGGTGAACGGATCGAACCTTGACGAGCACGTCCAGTTCCTTTTTGCTTCCATGGCTTTCTTCCGCCACCGGCTACTTCAGAACGGTTTTTAACTTTATGGTTACCTTGGCGCAATGAAGCACGTTGTGCAACGACTGCATCAAAAAGTACAGATTCATTTGGTTCAATGCCGAAGACAAGATCGTTCAATTCGATATCGCCAACTTGTGAACCAGTTTGGTTTAGTAAAGCTACTTTAGGCATTCTTGTTTCCTCCTTCCCTTAAATGTGATTAGTTAGCTTTGATAGCCGACTTAACACGGATTAATGATTTACGTGCGCCAGGAACATTCCCTTTAATAAGAAGCAAGTTGCGCTCAGCATCCACTTTCACGATGTGAAGGTTTTGGATAGTGACCGTGTTGCCGCCCATTTGACCAGGCAATTTCTTCTGTTTGAATACGCGGTTCGGAGCAACAGGCCCCATTGAACCAGGACGACGGTGGTAGCGTGAACCGTGAGTCATTGGTCCGCGTGATTGTCCGTGGCGTTTAATAACACCTTGGAAACCTTTACCTTTCGTAGTTCCTGTTACATCTACTACATCGCCTTCTGCGAATACATCTACTTTGACTTCCTGACCAATCTCGTAATCAGCTAAGTTTACATTGCGAAGTTCGCGAATGAAGCGCTTAGGAGCAGTGTTTGCTTTCGCTACGTGGCCTTTCTCTGGTTTGTTCGAAAGCTTTTCGCGTTTGTCATCAAAACCAAGTTGTACCGATTCGTAGCCATCCACTTCAACTGTTTTTTTCTGAAGCACTACGTTTGGAGCAGCTTCGATTACAGTTACAGGGATCAAATCACCGTTCTCAGCAAAAACTTGCGTCATACCGATTTTTCTACCTAAGATTCCTTTGGTCATGTCGTCACACCTCCTGCAAAATTTTATGTTTTTTATTTTCGTTTACCAATTATAGTTTGATTTCAATATCAACGCCGGATGGTAGATCCAGTTTCATTAGCGCGTCAACAGTCTGTGGTGTCGGGTTAACGATATCGATCAGACGTTTGTGTGTGCGCATTTCGAATTGTTCGCGAGCATCTTTATATTTGTGGACAGCTCGCAAGATTGTGTAGATTGACTTTTCCGTCGGCAACGGTATCGGACCCGATACACTAGCACCTGAACGTTTAGCAGTTTCAACAATCTTCTCAGCAGACTGATCCAAGATTCTGTGATCATATGCTTTCAAACGGATACGAATTTTTTGTTTTGCCATTATTTTCCCTCCCTTTTCGCCTATTTTTGGGATAGACTTCTCCACGAAAATTTTCCTCACACTCGCCATGGCAAAGCGGCCGGGTGTGTCGGTAACCTCTCGCTTCTTCGCAGTCAAAGACCAACATTCACCATTATACAAAATAAAAAAGAATTCCGCAAGACTTTGCACGAAATTCTTTTTCATTCGCTTTTACTAGTATAGCAGGATTCTTTTCAGTTTCAACCGATACGGTAATAGTCGAAATCTTTCGGACTCATCCCAAGAACATGACCGCAATCCAGCCGAATAACACGAGCGGGATATTGTAATGGATGAACGTTGGGACGACCGTATCCCAGATGTGATTGTGCTGGCCATCGACGTTCAAGCCAGCAGTCGGCCCAAGCGTCGAATCAGAAGCTGGCGACCCGGCATCGCCTAGTGCGCCGGCTGTCCCGATCAATGCGATGATCGCCATCGTCGAGAAACCAAACTCGACACTTAGCGGAACAAAGATCGCTGCGATGATCGGGATCGTCGAGAACGACGAACCGATGCCCATCGTGACGAATAGTCCGACGATCAACATGGCAAGTGCCGCTAGTCCTTTGTTGTCGCCGAAGATGCTAGCGGCATTTTCAACGAGCGAGTCGATGGCACCGGTCGCTTGGATGACCGAAGCGAATCCGTTCGCCGAGATCATGACAAAACCGATGAAGGCCATCATGCGCATACCTGCCGTCAAAACATCGTCCGCTTCTTTCCATTTCATTGCACCGAAGACGTAGAGGATCAGGATACCGGCGAGTGCGCCGATGATCATCGAGTCGCTTTGGATCTGCGCGAAGAGTGCTGCGATCAAGGCGATGACCGTCACGATGATGTCTTTAATGGAAGCGGTCCGTTTTGGAGTTTCTTCTATAGTAGTAGCTGCTTCCACAGTTCGGTAATCACGCGGCTTGCGATAAGAAATGAAAACTGCGACGACTAAGCCGAGGAATAGGCCAGCGACCGGCAGCGCCATCGCTTTCGGGATATCCGCCATATCTATCGGCATACCCGCCAGTTCCATCTGCGTGGCGAGAATCTCATGGAAGATCAATCCGAAGCCGTACGGCAATAAAATATACGGCGCCGTCAGCCCGAAGGTCAGCACCGAGGCGATGAGCCGGCGATCGATGCGTAATTCATTCAAGATGTGCAGAATCGGCGGCACAAGTAGCGGAATGAAAGCTATGTGGATCGGAATCAGGTTTTGCGAGAAAATGGCCATTGCAAACAGCGCAAAGATAATGAGCGCTTTCGCCAAGTTCTCACGCGTCGCCTCCCCTTCTTTATTGACCAGTTTCAACACGCCCGCAACGAGCAATTCCGGTATACCGGTGCGCGAAATAGCGACGGCGAATCCGCCGAGCATGGCGTAGCTCAATGCGATGGTCGCCCCCGCACCGAGACCGTCTGTATAGGAAGTCAAAGTTTCAGTGAAGCTAAGCCCTCCGCTGAGCCCTCCAGCCAATGCGCCGATCAATAAGGCAAAGACGACGTTGACACGAAGCAAGCTCAATATGAGCATCACTAAAACGGCGATAATAACTGCATTCATTGTTCATTTCTCCTTTAGTTTGCTAAAGCGTTAAAGTCCTTTACTAAAGTAACAAATCTCTACAATGATGTCAATACAGCAAAAAGTCCGCTCCCTGCCCAAGGGCAAAGAGCGGCGGTGCTTTATTGGGCTTGCTGTATTTTTTCTTCGTATGCCTGGATATAGGAATCGTATTGAATCGTCAAGGCGATTTCATCCCAGCCGTTCAACAGCATTTCTTTCCAGTACGGATCGATGTCGAAAGAATAGCTGGCGCCATCTTCTGCCGTCACTGTTTGGTGTTTCAAGTCGACATCAAGACGGTACGGCGCCTGTTTGCCTTTTTCCAGCAGAGCAGCCACTTCCGCTTCTTCAAGGCGGATCGGCAGGATGCCGTTCTTCACACAGTTATTATAGAAGATATCCGCATAACTCGGCGAAATGACGACACGGAATCCGTAGTCCAGGATGGCCCACGGCGCGTGTTCACGGGACGAGCCGCAGCCGAAGTTTTCCTGCGCCACAAGGATCTCGGAGTTTTGAAAGCGCGGGTCGTTCAAGACAAATTCTTGATTGGGTGTGCCGTCTGAATGAAAGCGCCAATGATAGAACAAATACTTCCCGAACCCTGTGCGCTCGATGCGCTTGAGGAATTCCTTTGAAATGATTTGGTCGGTATCGACGTTTTTGCGGTCAAGCGGCGTCAAGACGCTCGAAATTTCATTGATAGGTTTCAAATTCAGTTCCTCCTTCCGTTATGCCGAGGGCACAGGTTCTTTCATATAATTGCGGACATCCGTCAAATGCCCTTCGATCGCAGCAGCTGCCGCCATCACAGGTGACACCAAATGCGTCATGGAGCCTGCACCTTGGCGCCCTTCAAAATTGCGGTTCGAAGTGGATGCGCAGCGCTCGCCTGACGGTACAGCATCCTCATTCATTGCCAGGCACATGCTGCAGCCTGTCTCGCGCCATTCAAAGCCTGCCTGTAAGAACACTTGGTCAAGCCCTTCCGCTTCGGCTGCGCGCTTGACAGTTTCAGAGCCCGGTACGACAATCGCCGTGACCGATGGATGCACCGTTCTGCCTTTGACGATTTCACTCGCTGCCCGCAAATCGCTCAGGCGGGCATTCGTGCATGAGCCGATAAAGACATGCTGGATCGCGATGGATGACAACGGAGCGCCTTCTTCCAATTGCATATAAGTA
>NZ_JAPEHT010000045.1 GCF_028823615.1 Planococcus sp. A6 | reverse complement strand
CTCTTTTGAAATCTTCTATTCTTCTAGTTCATCTTCTGTGCTTTCTTCCATTTCATCTTCAACGACCTCATCCTCTGTATAGACATCTGCTTCTACACTTTCTTCGATGAGTGCTTCTACGTTATCTTCTGAAACTGGTTCTGTCTCTTCATCAACTTCTGCTGCTTCTGCATCATCCAAATCTTTTTTCACTTTGGTGACAGTAGCCACAACCTCTTCGTCTCCAAGACGGATCAATCGGACTCCTTGCGTGTTTCTTCCAGTCGTTGAAATATCTTCTACATCCATACGAATCAGCACGCCATGTTGTGTAATCAGCATGATGTCTTCTGTTCCATTTACAGCACGGACAGCTACGAGCGGCCCGTTCTTTTCTGTAATGTGGCAGGTCTTGATTCCCATACCGCCTCTGGATTGGACGCGGTATTCGGATTCTTTTGTTCGCTTGCCATAACCATTTTCCGTAATGACCAGGATCTTATCGTCCGTCTCTAATGTCTCCATCCCGACGACTTGATCGCCTTCACGTAGACGGATGCCCCGGACACCGCTTGCTGCGCGTCCCATACTGCGGATATCCGTCTCTGGGAATCGGATCAATGCACCATCACGGGTTCCGATAACAATTTCTTTGTTGCCATCAGTCATCTTGACTGAGATCAATTCATCGTCTTCACGCAAATTGATGGCAATTAACCCATTTTGTCGGATATTGGCATAATTGCTCACAGGCGTCCGCTTGCTCAGGCCGCCGCGTGTAGTGAAGAAGAAGAAATCATCTTCTTTGAATTCTTCGACACGGATCACTGCTGTCACTTTTTCGTTCTTGCCGATTTCCAGCAAGTTGACGAGTGGCAAGCCTTTCGCAGTCCGGCCGTACTCAGGAACCTGATAGCCTTTCTTGCGGTAGACTTTCCCTTCGCTTGTGAAGAACAGGATTGTATCATGTGTCGATGTATATAGAAGATGTTCAACGAAATCGTCATCGTTGGTTCCCATTCCTTGTACGCCGCGTCCGCCACGTTTCTGGCTGCGGTACGTATTGGCAGGCAAACGTTTGATATAGCCGTTGTGCGTGAGCGTCAATACTGAAGCTTCACGTGGGATGAGGTCTTCATCTTCGATCATCTCAGAGCCGCCGACAGTGATTTCCGTTCTGCGGGGATCATTGAATCGCTCTTTGATTTCAAGGATTTCTTCACGGATGATCTCGAGGATCTTCGATTCATCCGCAAGAATTGCACGCAGCTCATTGATGAGTGCGATGAGCCCTTGGTATTCCTCTTCGATCTTGTCCCGTTCGAGACCAGTCAAACGTTGAAGGCGCATGTCCAAGATGGCTTGGGATTGGCGCTCAGATAAATTGAAATCATTCATCAAACCGTTGCGGGCTTCTTCAGTCGTTTGAGACCCACGGATCAAGGCGATGATGGCATCAATATGATCTAATGCGATGCGCAAGCCTTCAAGGATATGCGCACGGTCTTCCGCTTTTTGCAGATCGAATTCTGTGCGGCGGCGGATAATGACTTTCTGGTGCTCCAGGTAATGATAAAGGACGTCTTTCAAGCCAAGAACTTTCGGCTGGCCATCGACGAGCGCAAGCATATTGATGCCGAAGCTTGTCTGCATCGCTGTCTGTTTGTACAAATTGTTCAATAGGACATTGGCGCTTGCGTCTCTGCGCACTTCAATCACGACGCGCATGCCGTTGCGGTCGGATTCGTCGCGCAAATCGGTGATGCCGTCGATTTTTTTGTCGCGCACCAATTCTGCGATTTTCTCGATCAGACGCGCTTTATTGACTTGATAAGGAAGTTCGTGGATGAGGATTACTTCTTTGCCATTCGGTTTTGTTTCGATTTCAACGACCGCACGGATCAACACCGAACCTTTACCGGTTTCGTAGGCGCGGCGGATGCCGCTCCGTCCGAGGATGATGCCTCCGGTCGGGAAATCGGGCCCTGGAAGAAAGTCGAGCAATTCTTCAGTCGTGATGGCCGGGTTTTCGGCTAAGGCCAGAACTGCATCGATCGTCTCCCCTAGATTATGAGGCGGGATATTGGTAGCCATTCCGACTGCGATTCCGGAAGTTCCGTTGACAAGCAAGTTCGGAAATCTACTTGGGAGGACAACCGGTTCTTTTTCCTGACCATCATAGTTTTCCTTATAATCAACTGTGTTTTTATTTAAATCACGCAAAAGTTCCATGGAAATTTTTGACATTTTGGATTCTGTGTAGCGCATTGCTGCTGCTGCGTCACCATCTACAGAACCGAAGTTCCCGTGGCCGTCGACGAGCATATAGCGATAGCTGAAATCCTGAGCCATCCGTACCATCGTTTCATAAACCGCGCTATCACCGTGCGGGTGATATTTACCGATTACGTCACCGACAATACGTGCCGACTTTTTATAGCCTTTATCCGCTGTGATTCCGAGGTCATGCATGGCATATAAAATGCGCCGATGCACCGGCTTCAAGCCGTCCCGGACATCTGGCAACGCACGTGAAACGATGACACTCATTGCATAGTCAAGGAATGATGTGCGCATCTCCGTGCTGATATTTATTTCTTCTACTCCGCTGCCTGGCCGTTCCGCCATATCCGCAGCCTCCTCTCAACTCTTGTTGCGTTATACATCCAAGTTCTTCACATAACTGGCGTTTTCTTCAATGAAATTGCGGCGCGGTTCGACGTCATCTCCCATTAACATATGGAAAGTCTCATCCGCTGTCATCGCATCTTCGAGCGTGACTTGCAGCAAGGTACGGAAATCAGGATCCATCGTGGTATCCCATAATTGAGTGGCATTCATCTCGCCGAGTCCTTTATAGCGCTGGACATGCGGCTTAGGTGATCCCGGAAGTTTTGCTAATGCTTCTTTCAGCTGTGCATCCGAATAAACATAATCGACATGCTTGCCTTGTTTGATCTGGAACAATGGCGGCTGTGCAATATAAATATAGCCTGCTTCGATCAATGGGCGCATATAGCGGAATAGGAACGTCAACAGCAAGGTCCGGATGTGGGCGCCGTCGACATCGGCATCGGTCATGATGACGACTTTATGGTAACGCGCTTTATCAAGATTGAACTCTTCACCGATGCCGGTTCCGAGTGCGGTAATGATATTGCGGATCTCTGCGTTTACAAGAATTTTATCTAGACGAGCTTTTTCTACATTGAGGATTTTTCCGCGCAAGGGCAGAATCGCTTGGAAGTGGCGATCTCGGCCGGATTTTGCGGATCCGCCCGCTGAATCGCCCTCTACGATGTAGATTTCGCTGATTTTCGGGTCGCGCGAAGAACAGTCTGCGAGTTTCCCTGGCAAACTTGAGACTTCAAGGACTGATTTGCGGCGCGTGAATTCGCGTGCTTTTTTGGCAGCCATCCGGGCATGTGAAGCCATGATGCCCTTTTCGATGATTTTCTTGGCGGTTGATGGATTTTCCAGCAAGAAGCGTTCAAATCCGTTAGAGAATAAATTATTGACGATTGTTGATACTTCAGTATTGCCGAGCTTTGTCTTGGTCTGGCCTTCGAATTGAGGGTCTGGATGCTTAACGGAAATGATCGCCGTTAACCCTTCCCTTACGTCTTCACCAGTCAAGTTCGCTTCAGCGTCTTTTAACAAGCCATTCTTGCGGCCGTAATCGTTGATGACGCGCGTCAACGCCGTTTTAAAGCCGGATTCGTGCGTTCCGCCTTCATGGGTGCTGATATTGTTCGCGAATGAAAAGATATTTGCCGCAAATCCGCCGTTGTATTGCATCGCGACTTCGACATTGATGCCGTCCCGCTCCGACTCGACGAAAATCGCTTCTTCGTGAAGCGGGTCTTTCGATTTGTTCAAATGCTCGACGTAGGATTTGATCCCACCTTCATAGTGGTATTTCTTTTCCTGCTCCAAGCCTTCCCGTTCATCAGCGACCACGATTTTCAAGCCGCGGTTCAAATAGGCGAGCTCGCGGAGGCGGTGATCCAGGATATCGAATTCGTAAACTGTTGTTTCTTTAAAGATCTCCCCGTCCGCTTTAAAACGGATCGTTGTGCCGGTCTTGTCGGCTTCGCCGATGACGCCAAGTTCTTTTTTGACTGCGCCGCGCTCAAATTGAATGAAGTGGCGCTTGCCGTCCCGGTGCACATAAACTTCCGTTGTCTCGGACAAAGCATTGACGACTGATGCGCCAACGCCGTGGAGGCCGCCGGATACTTTATAACCGCCGCCGCCGAATTTACCGCCGGCATGAAGAACCGTCATGATGACTTCAACAGCCGGACGGCCCATTTTTTCTTGCATATCGACTGGAATACCGCGGCCGTTATCTTCCACGCGGATCCAATTGTCTTTTTCGATTGTGACGCGGATTTCATCGCAATAGCCGGCAAGGGCTTCGTCGATGCTGTTATCCACGATTTCCCACACTAAATGGTGCAGTCCTCTCGATCCCGTAGAACCGATATACATGCCCGGCCGTTTCCGTACCGCTTCTAAGCCTTCCAATACTTGAATCTGATTGGCGCCATAAGATTGCTCAAGATTCGTATCTTCCATAGCCATTCCGTTCACCTGCTCTTTCTTGACAACTCATTATTTCCATTGACCGGTTATAACCTGTTTTGCTGAATTTTATTCAGCAGTGCCTGTGGCCGATAAGGTGACCCATAGACGAAATCATCGGTAACGACATAGGATTTCACTGCTTCAGGCGGGACTAAAAGCCGCGTAAAAGCAGAGTGGACATACTGTTCATGATGGACCACCGCAAGGATTTCCGTGACGGCAATCAATTGGGATGCTCCGATCTGGACATACATATATGTTCACTCCTTGACCGTTCCTTTCGATACTTCGAAAAGGCGGGCGCTTTGAATGGTCTCGTGTTGGATGCCTTCGACACTAGTGGTCGTGACAAAAGTCTGCACGGATCCGCGGATCGTGTTGAGTAAATGCGACTGGCGGTAATCGTCCAGTTCGGAAAGCACGTCATCCAGCAAGAGAACCGGCGCTTCGCCGACTTCCTGCTTGATCAGCTCGATTTCCGCAAGTTTCAAGGACAGGGCGGTCGTGCGCTGCTGCCCTTGGGAGCCATATGTCTGGACGTCATAGCCGTTCACCATGAACTGCAGATCATCGCGGTGCGGTCCGACCAGCGTTACGCCGCGGTCGAGCTCACGCTTTTTCACTTCTTGAAGCTTCTGCTCTAAAAAGGACGCCATTTCAGCAGGCGTCCATTCGGGCTTCAACCCACTAATCGGCTGGTAGCGGATTTCCAGTTTTTCAAGCCCACGGGAAATGCCATGATGGATCGGCTCTGCCCATTTTTGCAGCAATTCCATGAACTGGAATCTTTTTTGTATAATTTTTACAGCAGCTTCAATGAATTGTTCGGTGTATACCTCGAACATGACGTCATTGATCGCCTGTTTGCCGTAATGTTGCTTCAATATATGGTTGCGCTGTTTCAACAGCTTCTGGTAATTGACGAGATCGTGGAGATAGACCGGTGAAATCTGGCCGATTTCCATATCGATGAAGCGGCGCCTGACTTGTGGGCTGCCTTTGACTAAATGCAAGTCTTCAGGAGCGAACATGACGACGTTCAATTGGCCGATATAATCGCTCAGCCGCCTCTGCTCCAGGTGGTTCACTTTCGCTTTTTTGCCTTTTTTGGAAAAGCTGATTTCAAGCGGCAGTTTGCCATATTTCCGGAGCACATCAGCTTTAATTTTACCATATTCCGCGTCCCAGCGTATCAATTCTTTGTCATTGCTCGTCCGGTGGGATTTCGCCATGGATAAAACGTAGAGCGATTCCATGATATTGGTTTTGCCTTGCGCGTTCTCGCCGATAAAGACGTTGATCTCCGGCGAGAAGTCGAGCTTGAGCGTTTCATAGTTGCGGTAATTGACTAACTCGAGGTTGTCAATCCGCATCGAAGCTCATGCCTTCGGCGACAACGATGCGGAATTCCCCCGTCCCCGGTATGTTCACAGTATCTTCCGGACGCAATTTGCGCCCTCTGCGGTCTTCCGCTTCTCCGTTCACAAATACTTCATGTTCGCTTAAAAACCATTTGGCCATTCCGCCTGAACTGATTGTGTCCGTCATTTTTAGCAACTGTCCCAATGTAATAAATTCTGTCTCAATACCGATTTCCTTCAAAATGCACTCATCCTTCGATTCGTAGTCTATCCCTTTATTTTACCCTATTTGCCCCCATAAGTAAAAAGGATAGCCTTTATGGGCTATCCTGAGGGTTTTGGTTCTAATTAATATGTCCGGACAGGAAGAATCAATTGAAGAATTGAGTCATCCAAGGCCGATTTCAAAATGAATGGACGCATCGCTCCAGTGAACTGGATAACGACATCTTGGCCATCGATCGCTTTCAAAGCATCCATCATGAACTTCGCACTGAAGGAAATCTTCAGCTCTTCGCCGTCGACGCTTTGTGCCTGCAATTGCTCTTCGACTTTCCCGACTTCCGGGGAATTCGAGGAGACTTCTACTTCGCTGCCTTCGTTTGTGGAGAAACGCACGACGTTATTGCGTTCTTCACGCGCAAGTAGTGAAGCACGGTCGATTGCCTGAAGCAATGAACGGCCGTCTTTGTATTCAGACGGAATCAAGCGCGATGTATCTGGGTAGTTGCCTTCCAATAGACGGGAGAAGAACAAGATGTGCTTCGATTTGAACAACACTTGCTGGTTGGTCATGACGATTTCAACCGGATCGGACGTGTCATCGAGGATTTTGTTCAATTCATTCAAGCTTTTCCCTGGAATGACGACGCTGTACTCCCCTTCCGGCAAAGTTTCGAGTTTCGTTTTGCGGCGTGCCAAACGGTGGCTGTCGGTTGCAACACAAACTAGCTCCCCGTCCTTTACTTCCCAATGAACGCCGGTAAGTACAGGGCGCGTTTCAGAACTGGACACGGCAAATACCGTTTCTCTATTGATGGTTTTCAACAGATCCGCTGGAATCGTGAAAATGCGGTCGTCTTGGATATCCGGCAATTGTGGATAATCCATTGCGTCAAGCCCGATCAAGTGGAATTCGGATTTTCCTGAACGGATATGCGTCTGGAAATTGCCGTTGATTTCGATTTCGACTTCATTAGTCGGCAATTTGCGGACGATTTCCCCGAATACTTTTGCCTGAAGGACGATGCTTCCGCCTTCAGTGACATCGATCAATTGTTTTCCATCCTCTTCTGCTGGGATGAAAGTTTGGATCGTGATATCTGAGTCACTTCCTGTTAAGCGCATTCCTTCTGTAGAAACATCCATCTTGATCCCAGTCAAAATCGGAATCGTTGTTTTTGAACTGACTGCTTTCATTACATCGTTTAAACCTTCAACTAATCGCTCACGTTTTATCTCGAATTTCATTCTCGAACCTCGCTTATATATATATTTTAGTTATTAGTACTTAAAGACAGTAATAGTAGTAGGGGCTGTGAATATGTGGATAAGCCCGATATGAGCAATAAAAGCAGCTTATCCACATGTAGACAAACTGTGCATAAACTGCTTAAGAAAATCGGGGGTTATCCACAGCCTTATTTCCCGAGTGCAGATCGAATTTCTTTAATATCCTGCTGAAGCTGCTGGTTCTCTTTCAGCATCGTGTTGATCTTTTCGTGCGCATGGATGACCGTCGTGTGATCGCGGCCGCCGAATTCCTCGCCGATTTTCGGCAACGAGAAATCCGTCATTTCGCGCGATAAATACATCGCGATTTGACGTGGGTACGCAATATCCTTCGTGCGGCGCTTCGTTTTGAAATCATCCAATTTGACGTTGAACTGTTCGCCGACTGCGTTTTGGATGTCCAAAATGGTGATCACTTTCGGCTTGGAGTTCGGCATGATGTCTTTTAAGGCTTCTGCCGCAAGCTCTGCGCTCATGTCCCGGTTGATCAGGGAGGAATAAGCGACGACGCGGATCAAGGCGCCTTCGAGCTCGCGGATGTTGGAATCGATTGAATTGGCGATATAGGTCATAACATCGTTCGGGATGTCCAGGCCGTCCGCTTTGGCTTTTTTGCGCAAAATGGCAATCCGCGTTTCCAAGTCCGGCGGCGTGATATCGGTAATCAATCCCCATTCAAAGCGCGATCTTAAGCGGTCTTCGAGTGTCGGGATCTCTTTTGGCGGCCGGTCGCTCGAGATGATGATCTGCTTGGATTCTTCGTGCAGCGTATTGAATGTATGGAAGAATTCTTCCTGTGTCTGCTCTTTTCCGGCTAAAAATTGAATATCGTCAATGAGCAAAATATCGACATTGCGGTATTTATTGCGGAAATCGACGGTCTGGTTGTCACGGATCGAGTTGATGAACTCGTTGGTGAATTTTTCCGACGACAAATAAACCACTTTGGCGTCTGGGTTGTGTTCAATGACATAATGTCCGATTGCGTGCATAAGGTGGGTCTTGCCAAGTCCTACGCCTCCATAGATGAAAAGCGGGTTATAAGCTTTTGCCGGTGCTTCGGCGACAGCCAGCGATGCAGCGTGCGCAAAGCGGTTGCCGGAACCGATGACGAATGTGTCAAAGGTATATTTCGGGTTCAGCATGCCCGGCAAAAACTCTTGCTGCTCCGCCTGCCCCGGTTTGACACGGGGAGCGGGAAGCTGGAAATCATCCATATCCTGATCTTTTGGCACCACAAATTTAATAAGCGCTTCGTCCCCTGTCAGATCTGTCAAAATGCCGGTGATCAAGTGCACATAATGGTTTTCAAGCCAGTCGCGCGCAAATGAATTTGGGGCTGAAATGGTTACAGTATCTTCTTTATAGGACAAGAGCTTGGTAGATTTGAGCCAAGTTTCAAAACTGGGCTTGGAGATTCTTTTCTCGACTTGGGCTAAGACACTCGACCAAATTTCGTCTAAGTGTTCCAATAGCGTATCTCCTTTATATGTAAAGATTTTTTACAGTATACCATACACAAAACCACAGCCTGTGGATAAGATCTATAAACAGGCTTGGGGAAAACTATCCACACCTTACCCACAATATGTGGATAACTATTTCGGGATAGAAATTGTTAACAAGTGAAAACAAAACAATGTTATCAAAAAACGATAGACATTACAAGCATTTGTTTCACTTATCCACATAGCGCGCTTTGTGCACATTTTTGATATCCACAGGCAGTTCCTATGTGAAAAACCTGTCGATAAGGCATGTGGATAAATCATTTTCACGAAAAATGAGATCACAGGAAGTTCACCGAAGATCCTCCGTGATTGTGTATAACTTTCCTTTTTGGATTGTCTAGCGGATCTCTTGCATTTAAAAGAAATGATTGACATAGACAAGCTAGCGCCCTTATAATAGTCGAGACTGTCTTTAGAAAATAGTTAACTTTTATATAGGAGGTGTAAGGTCATGACATTGCGCACATACCAACCAAATAAACGCAAACACAGCAAAGTGCACGGCTTCAGAGCACGCATGAGCACAAAGAACGGACGTCGCGTTATCGCTGCCCGTCGCCGTAAAGGAAGAAAAGTACTATCAGCTTAAAGTCCACTGACCGCATCAGTGGTCTTTTTTTTTCTTTTTCGCGGGATTTGAGCGAAAATGCATCAAAATAAGCAAGTAGCAGGTGAAAAAATGAATAAGCAGCAGCGGATCAAGAAGAATACGGAGTTTCAGCGCGTTTTCAAAAAAGGAAAATCATTTGCGAATCGGCAATTCATTGTCTATTTGCTGAAAGGCGAGCAGCAGGAGGAATTTCGCCTGGGCCTTTCCGTCAGCAAAAAAGTCGGCAATGCGGTCGCTAGAAACCGCGTCAAGCGTTATATCCGCCAAGTCTTCTTGGAATTGAAGGATGATCTCCTGCCGAACGCGGATTACATTATCATCGCCCGACCACAGGCGGCCAATTTAGATTTTCATGAAAGCAAGAAAAGTCTGGAGCATGTGCTGAAGATCGCACGCGCTTTGCCGAAGAAGTAGATGCCGGATCGATCCGGATGTTACTATAGGAAGTAATTGAATAGAGTTTGGAGGAAGCAAAGTGAAGAAGAGAACAGGGTTGCTCTTCGCCTTGGTGGCTGTTGCCCTCTTATTGTCGGGCTGTATGGAGTTTGACCAGCCGATCAGCGACCAAAGCGAAGGATTTTGGAATGAGTTTGTCGTTTGGCCGTTAGTATCGATCATCGTATTCTTTAAGGATTTCCTAGGTACTTATGGATTCGGGATCATTGCAGTAACGATTCTCATCCGGTTAGCCTTACTGCCATTGATGATCAAGCAGACGAAAAGTTCGAAACGCATGCAGGAAATTCAAGACGCCGTCACCCAGCAGAAATATCAGCAGGAAATGATGGCGATGTTCCAGGAAAAAGGCGTCAACCCGATGGCCGGCTGTTTGCCGGTTGTCATCCAGATGCCGATTTTGATCGGTTTCTATCACGCGATCAGCCGTATGAATGCAACGCCTGAAATCGATCTTGGCACATTTTTGATCTTCCCGCTGGCAGAACCGAGCATCATCCTGGCCGTTACAGCCGGTGTCATGCAATTGATCGTTCTGCGTACGGGCCCTGCAATGGACAACCCGCAAATGAAGGCAATGATGTATTTCATGCCGGTCATGATTGCCGGGTTCGGGATCGTCTTGCCGTCCGCATTGACACTTTACTGGGTAATCGGGAACATCATCTCGCTTATCCAAAACATGTTCATTTACCGTCCATGGGAAAAGAAAGAAGTGCAACAGCCTGTTAAAACGAAAACAGGAGGGGCTAAAAAGTGAAGCATCTTACACAAACGGGGAAAACGGTCGAACAAGCGATTGAAAACGCGCTGGAAAAACTGAATAAATCACGGGACGAAGTAACGGTCCGCGTCATCGAAGAAGGAAAAAAGGGGTTTTTCGGATTCGGTGCAAAAGACGCAGAAGTAGAAGTCACGGTGATGGATTTGGGGCAGCCAGAAACTGAAAAGGCGCCGCAGCAGACGGAAAAAACGCCGGAACAAGAGGATAGCGCCAAACCTTCTGAAGAAGAGATTGCGGCAGAGATGCCGTCAGCTCCGACGGAAGAGGGAGAAGAACCGGATTTCGGTGGATCTGCTGCAGAACCTGCAATGAAACCATCGAATGACAAAGCGATCGAAGAAACGAAAACCTATTTAAAAGACGTTGCAAAAGGCATGAAGATCGACGATTTGACCGTTGCGCATGAAAAACAAGGCAAAACGGTGCGTTTTAAATTGGAAAGCGAAAAAATAGCGATGCTGATCGGCAAAAGAGGGCAGACCTTGAATTCGCTTCAACAATTGGCGCAATTGGTGGCGAATCGCCACGCTGAACAATTCATGATTGTCGAGTTGGATGCCGAGAATTACCGGGAACGCCGCCAGGAAACATTGGAACAATTGGCGGACCGGATGGCGGACAAAGCGATCCGCACTGGAAACCGTGTCCAATTCGAACCGATGCCGTCCTATGAGCGGAAAGTGATCCATCAGGCGCTGTCTCGTCGGCTGGATATTGACACGTATTCGGAAGGCAAAGACCCGAACCGCTATTTGGTCATCGAACCGCATAAATAATGGAAGAAAATGCCCGCTGGCGTCGTGTAAATGACGCCAGCGGGCATTTTTTATGGAAAGAAACAAAGAAGCAGCAATTTCACCGTTGTATATTTATGCATATCATATTTGCGAGTGAACCTGAAAAAAATACCAAAATCGAGCGCTGTATCTTTTGATTTCATGCATTTTGTGTTATTGTTGTACGTTGTACAGCCACGCGTATTTTGACAGTTGTCCACATGTGGACAACTGTTTTAACCCATAAAAGCATGCTGTGGGCAAACTTAATTTGTTTGCCTTTAGTATTTTATTGCAAGAGGAGGAAACAGCATCATGATGGAATTCGATACGATCGCCGCGATTTCCACGCCAAGCGGTGAAGGGGCTATCGCCATCGTCCGTTTGAGCGGGCCGGAAGCGGTAGCCATCGCAGACCGTTTGTTCCGTGCGCCGTCTGCTAAAGCGCTCGCTGAACAGGCGAGCCATACCATCCATTACGGCCATATCGAAGACCCCGCGACGAAAGAAACGGCGGAGGAAGTAATGGTCGCATTGATGAGAGCACCAAAAACATTTACCCGTGAAGATGTTGTGGAGATTAACTGCCACGGCGGCATCGTATCGGTTAATCGTGTGTTGTCACTCGCCCTAAGAGCCGGTGCACGGCTTGCGGAGCCTGGTGAATTCACTAAGCGCGCATTCCTTAACGGGCGCATCGATCTATCCCAGGCAGAGGCCGTGATGGACTTGATCCGCGCGAAAACGGACCGTGCCATGGACGTAGCGCTGACGCAAATGGAAGGACGTTTATCCCGTCTCATCAGCTCACTGCGCCAAGCATTATTGGAATCGATCGCACAGATGGAAGTGAACATCGACTATCCCGAATACGACGATGTGGAAGAAATGACACGCCCGATGATGCTTGAAAAAGCACAATGGGTGCAATCGGAAATCGCTAAATTGCTCCAGACTTCTCAGCAAGGCAAAATTTTGCGCGAAGGCTTGTCTACGGTCATTATCGGCCGCCCGAATGTCGGGAAATCGTCGCTATTGAACAGCTTAGTCCAGGAAAATAAAGCCATTGTGACGGAAATTGCTGGCACGACGCGTGATATTATCGAAGAATATGTCAATGTCCGCGGCGTGCCGCTGCGTCTTGTCGATACAGCAGGCATCCGGGAAACAGAGGACATTGTCGAGCGCATCGGCGTCGAACGATCGCGCAAAGTGTTAAAAGAAGCCGATTTGATCCTCTACGTATTGAATTACGCAGAGCAATTGACCGAAGAAGATCTGCTGTTATTTGAAGCGGTCCGCGATATGAATTATATTGTCGTCATCAACAAGACCGATTTGCCGCAACAGATCGACTTGGATCAAGTGAAGGAACTGACTAGCGACAAACGCCTCGTGACGACTTCTTTAATTGAAGAAGAAGGCATCGACCAGCTCGAAGAAGCGATTGCCGAATTGTTCTTTGAAGGGGAAATCGAGGCAGGGGATATGACCTATGTCTCCAACGTGCGCCACATTTCACTCTTGCACCAAGCGCATCAAACCATTTCGGATGCGATTTCGGCCGCCGAAATGGACGTGCCGGTCGATATGATCCAAATCGATGTGACCCGTACATGGGAAATTCTCGGGGAGATCATCGGCGATACGGCAGATGACGGCTTATTGAACCAATTATTCTCGCAATTTTGCCTAGGAAAATAAATTTTTGAAGGGACTGAACGAACATGCCACAATACGAAGCAGGCACGTTCGATGTCATCGTCGTAGGCGCAGGCCATGCCGGAGCGGAAGCAGCACTCGCTTCTGCACGCATGGGCGCTAAAACGCTTGTGTTGACGATGAATCTCGATATGATCGCCTTTATGCCCTGCAACCCGTCCATCGGCGGGCCGGCAAAAGGCATCGTGGTACGTGAAATAGATGCAATGGGCGGGGCTATGGGCCGCGTCATCGATAAAACGCATATTCAAATGAGAATGCTCAACACCGCCAAAGGGCCGGCTGTCCGCGCATTGCGCGCACAAGCCGATAAAGTGCTTTACCAGCAGGAAATGAAGCGCTTGATGGAGGAACAGGAAAACCTGACACTCCACCAAGGCATCGCGGAAGAATTGATTGTTGAAGATGGGGAAGTCAAAGGCCTCATTACACAAGTAGGCGGCATTTACCGCGCGGAAACGGTGGTCATCACGACTGGTACCTTCCTGCGCGGCGAAATCATCATCGGCGACTTGCGTTACTCAAGCGGCCCGAACCACCAGCAGCCGTCCATTAAACTCGCGGAAAACCTGCAGGAGCTCGGCTTTGAGACGGTGCGATTTAAAACTGGCACACCGCCGCGCATAAATAGCAACAGCATTGACTATTCGAAAACGGAAATCCAGCCGGGAGACGATGTGCCGCGCGCGTTCAGCTTTGAAACAACGGAATTCATCATGGACCAAATGCCGTGCTGGCTGACGTATACGACGAGCGAAACGCATCAGATCATCGATGAGAATTTGCATTTGTCGCCGATGTATTCGGGCATGGCAAAAGGCACAGGGCCGCGTTATTGCCCATCGATCGAAGACAAAATCGTCCGTTTCAGCGACAAACCGCGCCACCAAATCTTCCTCGAGCCGGAAGGGCGCTCAACGCGTGAGGTTTACGTACAAGGCCTCTCCACGAGTTTGCCGGAACACGTTCAGCGCAAATTGCTTGAATCGATTCCAGGGCTTGAGAAGGCTGATATGATGCGTTCAGGCTATGCCATCGAATACGATGCCATCGTGCCGACGCAATTATGGCCGACGCTTGAATCCAAACAAATCACCAACCTTTATACAGCAGGCCAAATCAACGGCACATCCGGCTACGAAGAAGCAGCGGGGCAGGGGTTGATGGCTGGTATCAACGCCGCAGCGAAAGTGCTCGGCAAAGAAGAAGTCATCCTCAGCCGTTCGGATGCCTATATCGGTGTCTTGATCGACGATTTGGTCACCAAAGGAACAAGCGAGCCTTATCGTTTGCTGACATCACGTGCGGAATACCGTTTATTGCTGCGCCACGACAACGCAGATTTGCGTTTGACGGAACTCGGCTATCAGCTCGGCATGATCACAGAAGAGCGTTATGCGCGTTTTCTTGAGAAAAAAGACCATATCGAAGAAGAGATCAAGCGCCTGCGCGGGATCATCATCAAGCCGAACGAACAAACGCAGGAAGCGATACGCAACGCAGGCGGCAGCGAGCTGAAAGACGGCATCCGCGCAGCCGACCTGTTGAAGCGTCCAGAGATGAATTACGACATGATCGCGTCCTTGACTGAATCCGACATCGCGCTCAGCGACGAAGTGAAAGAGCAAGTCGAGATCCACGTGAAATACGAAGGCTATATCGAAAAATCTCTTCAGCAAGTCGATAAGCTGAAGAAAATGGAAAACAAAAAAATTCCGGAAAACATCGATTACGATGCCATTTCAGGGCTTGCGACGGAAGCGCGCGGCAAACTGAAAGAAGTGCAGCCGCTATCGATTGCGCAAGCGACACGCATTTCTGGCGTCAACCCTGCTGACATTTCGATTTTATTGGTGTATATTGAACAAGGAAGAATCGCAAAAGTCTAGTTGGGATTTGAGCTCACTGGGCGGCATGGCCGCTAGCACATAACAGAACTCGAAATGGGCTGGTATCCGCCAGCCCATTTGCTTTTACATAAAAACGCTAATCCCGCTCCCGCAAATGTGCGGTGAGACAGGTGAGAGGGGGACATACAGTGAACGAACAGCAATTTGCGCAAGCATTGAAACAACAAGGCATCGAACTTTCCGAGCGCCAGTTGGAACAATTCCACATCTATTACAAAGAACTCGTCGAATGGAACGAGAAAATGAATTTGACGGCCATCACGGAGCAGGAAGATGTCTATTTAAAACATTTCTATGATTCCATCAGTGCCGCCTTTTACATGGATTTCACCAAGTCGCTGTCATTATGTGACGTCGGGGCAGGGGCTGGCTTCCCGAGTATCCCGCTAAAAATCTGCTTCCCGCATATCGAAGTGACGATCGTCGATTCATTGAACAAACGCATCCAATTCTTGAATCATTTGAGTGAAGCCCTCGGGTTGGACAAAGTTTCTTTCGTCCACTCGCGCGCAGAAGATTTTGGCCAGTCACAGCATCGCGAAAGCTACGATATCGTAACCGCCCGCGCTGTAGCAAGACTCTCTGTGCTCGCTGAACTTTGTGTGCCGCTCGTCAAGCAGGGAGGGGCGTTTGCCGCAATGAAAGCTGCATCCGCGCCCGATGAACTGAAAGATGCGGATAAGGCACTCAAAGTGCTTGGAGTGAAGCAAGAATCCGTGCATTCCTTCCTCTTGCCGGTAGAAGAAAGCGAACGCCATATCCAAGTGTTCCGGAAATTCAAAGCAACGCCGAAGAAATATCCGAGAAAAGCGGGCATGCCGAACAAATCGCCGATCAGCTAATGTTTCACGTGGAACATAAGGAACTACAGACGCGTCTTTGGAATGAAACAACAAGAGCAAGTTTTTAATAAGGTGGTGGCTGAGCATGAAAAGTCCTTTTGCCCGTCTTTTCGGAGGCGGAGATAAAGAAAACGATGCAACAACAGCAGAAGCTTCAAGCCATGCTTCTGAAGAAGTGGTGAAAATACCGCTGGCTAAGATCCATGCCAACCAATTCCAGCCGCGAACCGTTTTTGACGAGGAGAAAATCGAAGAGTTGGCCCGGACGATCCACGTCCACGGCGTCATCCAGCCAATCGTCGTCAGGGATTCGCAGCAGGATGGTTTTTATGAAATCATTGCAGGGGAACGGCGCTTCCGTGCGATGACGTCTCTCGGCTGGGAGGAAGTTCCGGCGATTGTTCGCCAATTGAGCGATAAAGAAACGGCGTCAATCGCGTTGATCGAAAACCTCCAGCGCGAGGAATTGACGGCGATTGAAGAAGCGCATGCCTATTCCAATTTGCTGCAAATCCAGGAAATCACCCAGGAAGCCTTGGCGCAGCGACTCGGCAAAAGCCAGTCAGCTGTCGCCAATAAACTGCGGCTGTTAAAGCTGCCGGAAGCCGTCCAGCAAGCATTGCTTACACGGAGCATCACTGAACGCCATGCTCGTGCTTTATTGCCGGTAAAAGACCTTGAACTCCAGCAGCACTTGCTTGAACAGCTATTGGAAGAAGGACTCAACGTCAAAGAGCTGGAAGAACGTATCAAAAGCCTGACGGAAGAAGCGCCGAAAAAGCCTAAGAAACGCCGGAAAGCAGTCAGCCGGGATATGCGCATTGCGATGAATACCATCAAAGAATCGTTGTCGATGGTCAAAAAAAGCGGCATTAAACTGGATACCAAAGAGGAAGAACACGAGGAATATTATCAAATTACCGTGAAGATTCCGAAAAAACGCCCATAATCGCTCTTTCCGTTGAGGAAAGGGCTTTTTTTGGCAGATTTATCTCTATGAAACAGGAAATTTGATACAATATAGAAATGGAAGCTGTCGCGGATAGCCATAAAGGCATTTCCGCAGTAAAATAAAGACAGTATCGAAGAAAGTTGGTGCACGTGTGGGTAGAACGATTGCCATCGCCAATCAAAAGGGCGGTGTAGGAAAAACAACTTCATCAGTTAATTTAAGCGCCTGTCTTGCATATTTAGGCAAGAAAGTGCTGTTAATAGATATCGATCCACAAGGAAATGCGACGAGCGGCGTCGGCATCAATAAAGGCGATGTCGATCAATGCATTTATGAAATTCTCATTGACGATGTGGATGTTAAAGACACAATCATGGAGACGAAAGTCGAAAATCTTCATGTGGTGCCGGCGACAATTTCATTGGCCGGTGCGGAAATTGAATTGGTTTCGACTATTTCGCGCGAAGCACGGCTGAAAAATGCCTTGGCAGAAGTAAAGGACTTATACGATTACACCATCATCGACTGTCCGCCATCACTTGGGCTGCTGACCTTGAATTCGTTAACCGCTTCAGACGGAATTATTATTCCAGTACAATGTGAATATTATGCTCTAGAAGGTTTAAGCCAGTTGTTGAGCACCGTCCGCTTGGTCCAAAAACACTTGAACCACGATCTGATGATCGACGGCGTGCTATTGACGATGTACGATGCACGGACCAATCTGGGCATGCAAGTCATCGAAGAAGTGAAGAAATACTTCCAGGACAAAGTGTATGACACCGTGGTTCCGCGCAATGTCCGCTTGAGCGAGGCCCCGAGTCACGGAGAGCCAATCATCATCTATGATCCGAAGTCCAGAGGCGCAGAAGTTTATCTAGAATTGGCGAAGGAAGTGATTCGTAATGGCTAAAGGATTGGGAAAAGGCATCAACGCATTGTTTCCAGGAGAAACAGTCAACGAAACGGATAAAGTGATGCAGATCAAATTGACCGATATTAAAGAAAACCCGCATCAGCCGCGCAAAGTGTTCGACCAGCAAGCACTTGAAGAACTTGCCGAATCGATTCGCGAGCACGGCATCCTGCAGCCAGTCGTCGTGCGGAAAAAAGGCGCAAAATTCGAACTGATCGTCGGAGAACGCCGCTTCCGTGCGGCAAAACTGTGCAAATTGAAAGAAGTTCCAGCCATCGTCAAAGATTTCAATGAACAGCAGATGATGGAATTGGCGATTCTCGAAAACTTGCAGCGCGAGGATTTGACGCCGATCGAAGAAGCAGAAGCCTACCAGAAGCTGATGGAAACATTGAATTTGACCCAGGAGCAATTGGCATTCCGGCTTGGCAAAAGCCGCCCGCATATCACCAACCATATTCGCTTATTGACCTTGCCGAAAGACGTACGCGAGCTCATTTCGGATAAAAAACTGTCGATGGGGCATGGTCGTACCTTGCTCGGATTGCGCAGCAAAAAGGATATTTCCGAGACGGCACAAAAGGCTGTCAAAGAAGGATTGAATGTCCGCCAACTGGAGAGCTTGGTGCAGCGTTTGAACGACAATGTTCCACGTGAAACACCGGAAAAGAAAAAGGATATCTTTATAGAAGAAAAACAATCTGAGCTGCGTGACCGTTTCGGCACGAATGTCCAGATCAAAAAACAGAAGAACAAAGGCAAGATCGAAATCGAGTTTTTCTCAGAAGATGACTTGGAACGGATCTTGGATTTGCTGAAATAATATTTCAACCGGCATAGAGCGTATTTGGCGCTCATGGCGGGTTTATCCAAATGAACCGTGACATCGGTATGAAAACGGCCTATTTTCCGGAGACGGGGAATAGGCGTTTCTTTGAAGCGGGAGAAAGCCGTCGCAACGAGAATGGATCTTACGCATTGGCAACGCCGGCTTTTAAAACTCGAAAAAAGAGGGAGAAGAGCCGGGCGCTCTGCACATTCCGAAGCACGGAGAGGAAGGAGCTCGAATATGGTTCTTTGGGGAACATTGGTCAACGCGCTTTTAATTGTCATAGGAACACTGATCGGGCGGGCATTGCGCAATATTCCCGACAGGATGAAAGAGACGGTCATGTATGTCATTGGGCTTGTGGTTGTCGTGTTGGGCTTGCAGATGGGCTTCGAGAGCCAGAATTTCGTCATCGTCATCATCAGCCTGGTGCTCGGTGCGGTCATTGGCGAATGGGCAAGGCTTGAAGATAAATTGAATGCATTTGGCCGTTGGATTGAACGGATGCTTGGCACAAAAGAAAGCCAAGGCAGCCTGGCGCAAGGCTTTGTCACCGCGACGCTGATCTTCGTTATCGGCGCAATGGGCATTATCGGGGCATTAGAGAGCGGTCTGAGCAACGAACACGGCGTTCTCGTCTCGAAAGGCATCATTGACGGCTTTACGTCAATCATCCTCGCTTCGACACTCGGCATCGGGGTGATGCTGTCGGCGATTCCGGTATTCGTGTACCAAGGCTTGATCGCTTTGTTCGCAACGCAGATCAGCCTACTCATTCCGGAAGCGGCGCTCGACTTGTTCATTACCGAAATGACGGCGACCGGCGGGGTCATGATTGCAGCGATCGGGCTTAATTTGATGGGTATTGTGAAGATCCGTGTAGCAAACTTATTACCGGGGATCATTGTAGTTGCGTTTCTTGTCACGGCCGTGTTTAAATTCAATCTGATGTAAGTAACTAAAGAAGGTGTAGACGTGTTTTTTGAAAGAAGCGTTGTTGAGAGATTTGTCAATCAGATGACGACGAAGCTGCTGGATGAGGAAATGTGGTTAGACATTTCCGGAACGGCGCTGCGTGTCATATTAATCGCTGTCGGTGCCTATATATTGACGCGTGTCATGCGGATCATCATCCGTAAGTCGTTTTCGGTCCGTTTAAGAGGGCCGATCAAAACGAATGGCCGCCGTCATCAGACTTTGTCGAAGCTATTGGAAAATATCGTTACATATGTCATTGGATTTATGGCGCTCGTCGCCATACTCGCAGCGTTCTCGGTCAACATCAGCGGGATTATCGCCGGTGCCGGGGTAGTCGGCCTCGCTGTCGGCTTCGGCGCACAGAACTTGGTGCGCGACGTCATCACCGGCTTCTTCATTATTTTTGAAGACCAATTTTCAGTGGGCGATTACGTCCGTATCAACCAAGCCGAAGGGACGGTCCAGGAAATTGGCTTGCGGACGACGAAAGTGCAAGCGTGGACCGGTGAGTTGTTCATCTTCCCGAACGGCACAGTCACAGAAGTCGTCAATTTCTCGCTCCACAATTCGATCGCGGTCGTGGATCTGAGCGTTTCGCACGATTCCGATTTAGCGAAAGTGGAACGGCTGATCTTGGAATTTTTGGAAACGGTCCAACCCACTTATGAAGAAGTCATCAGCCCAGCCGAACTGCTCGGCGTACAAAATATGACGGCGACGGAAGTGGTCATGCGGTTGACGGCTGAAACCTTGCCAATGCAGCATTTCGCCGTCTCCCGCCGAATGCGCCGTGATTTGAAAGAATTCCTCGATCAGCGCGGCGTCGAATTGCCTTATCCTCGCATGGTGGTCATGCATCGTGAGCCGGGTGATGCGGCAGCAATGAATGCGAATAAATGATGGAGGGACGCAGCCATGGAAATGAAGGAATTTGGGCTACATGATATTGTCGAGATGAAAAAAGGCCATCCGTGCGGAGCGAACGCCTGGAAAATTATCCGTATGGGCGCCGACATCCGCATCAAATGCGAAGGCTGCCAGCATAGCGTCATGTTGCCGCGGGCAGAGTTTAATAAAAAAATGAAAAAAGTATTGGTGAAGGCCGAGGCGGAATGAACAATGGACATTTCCGCCTCCTCTTTCTATAATGGAATGGTTGCAAAATTTGTGAGCGAAAAAGAAAGGTCGTGAATCCTTTGGCATTAACTGCAGGGATTGTAGGATTACCAAACGTGGGGAAATCCACATTATTCAACGCTATTACGAAAGCGGGCGCCGAAGCGGCGAACTACCCGTTCTGTACGATAGATCCAAATGTCGGCATCGTCGAAGTGCCTGATGAGCGCCTCGATAAACTGACGGAATTGGTCGAACCGAAAAAGACCATCCCGACAGCGTTCGAATTCACCGACATTGCCGGCATCGTCAAAGGCGCCAGTAAAGGGGAAGGGCTAGGCAATAAATTCCTTGCCCATATCCGTGAAGTGGATGCCATCACACAAGTGGTGCGCTGTTTTGCTGATGACAATATCACGCACGTTTCCGGGGGAGTGGACCCGGTATCCGATATCGAAGTCATCAATCTGGAACTTGTCTTGGCAGATATGGAAAGCATCGAAAAGCGCATTGCCCGCAACGCGAAGCTTCTGAAGCAAAAAGACAAAGATGCCGTCGCTGAAGAGCCGGTATTGGCGAAGCTCCGCGAAGCTTTCGAAAACGGCGAGTTGGCCCGTTCGATCGACTTCACGGAAGACGAGCTAAAAATCGCGAAAGGCTTGAACTTATTGACACTCAAGCCGATGCTCTATGTAGCGAACGTGTCGGAAGATGAAATTGCCGATGCCGCAAACAACGAATATGTCCAGCAAGTGCGCGATTACGCCGCGGGCCATGATTCCGACGTGATTGTCGTGTGTGCGAAGATCGAAGAGGAAATGGCAGAGCTTGACGACGAAGAGAAAGAAATGTTCCTCGAAGAGCTCGGCATCGAAGAGTCAGGGCTTGATCAATTGGTCAAAGCCGCTTACAACTTGCTCGGACTTGCCACTTACTTCACTGCCGGCGTGCAGGAAGTGCGTGCATGGACGTTCAAAAAAGGCATGAAAGCTCCGCAATGTGCGGGCATCATCCACTCCGATTTCGAACGCGGCTTTATCCGCGCAGAAACCGTCGCTTATGAAGAATTGGTGGAAGCCGGTTCGATGGCAGCGGCGAAAGAAGCCGGAAAAGTGCGCCAAGAAGGCAAGGAATACATCGTCAAAGACGGCGATGTTATGCTCTTCAGATTTAATGTATAAGGCTTACGCCTAATAGTTTATTGTCAGTCATTGCCATGGAAACAAGTTAACAACGGATTGGCGGCTGGAAAAGAATACCGAACCGGGTGCTTTTTGAGCATCCGGTTTTTTATGAGGAGGGAAACGAATGTATTTATTCGCATATGGCACCTTGAAAAGAGGCGGCAAATACCATTTCTATCTGGAAGAAGCGGATTTGGTGTCAGAACACGTAACAATTTCAGGAAGCTTGTATGATACGGGGCTCGGCTATCCGGCGCTCGCTTTATCAGGGGACGATACTATCCACGGGGAGCTTTACGACATTCCGGATGTCTTATGGCCGGCCATCAACGACCTGGAGGATTATTCAGGGAATGCAAAAACGGACATGTACGACCGCCTGACAATCGAAGTAGAAACCGAACGCGGCACCACGCAAGCCATCGTCTATACGGCGAAAGCGGAGCGGTTGTTGAAGGAATATATCCCGGAAGGCGTATGGGACGTGGAACGGTCGTTTGCGAGATGAAAATTAAAAAGAAGGCACAGCAGGAAATTTGCTGTGCCTTCTTTTGGTTTGTCGAAAAAGTTAAGAAGTGGTATTTTCCGAAGCTTATCGCTCGCTTTCCGCGGGCGGGAATCGAGCCTCTTCAGCCGCTACGAAAACCGTGTGCTCTTACATCTGCATAGCAGATGCGTCGCAAATGAATATGCTCAGCCAAAGCTTCACATATCCATTGCCTGCGGGGTTTCTCAAACCCGTCGCTTCGCTACTCCCGCAGGAAAGATAAAGTCGAACTACGTGAGACATTATCTTTGCGAAGTAATGTGCAGCATTATTGAGCAGAAGGTTTTACGAGCGAACGCTTCTCCAAATACTTAGATAGGTCATTGATTTTTGAGTGTCGAAAAGATGCCGTCATTTTGATTCATAACTAAATTAATACACTTCTTTAACACTGCTGCGCCTTTTTTTATTTGTGGGATTCTGCCATTCATTCATCTAGAGACGGATAGCTGGAATAGACGTGGAGGCGGGGGAGTTTCGGGTCGTCCAATATCCACGCATCGTTCGGCTCTTTGCGCAATTCATAGTACATGAGGAAGTCGCCGAACGCACCAGCCGTCAGCATGGCGCCGAGCAAGACGAGCACTTGGTCGCCGATCCAGAAGCCGATGACGGTCGGCAACACAGCGGTCATCCAAAAAGGCAGCAGCAAAACAGCGCGCATCGCCCGGTTTTTTACAGGCCGGTCGCTTGTCGCATAAGCAATGCCCAATTTTAAATTGAGGCCGTATTGAAGTGACGAAACCGGCACTTTGCCGAAGGCGACAAAGCCGATCAAATGGAATAATTCATGCAGCACGATCAATAACGCGTAACCGCCCAAGAAATAAAGGATGCCGAACAGCGAAAAGCCGAAAGACAGCGGCTCGCGGAACAGCTGATAGGCAAGTGCGAAAACGATGACCAGCCCAATATTGAACCACAGCGCTTTTGGCGCGATTTCTTCTATATTCAAATCGATGGTTTTATGCGGTTCCACAGGCAACACATCCCGAATTTTGATGCTTTCAGTATAGCCTAAATTACAACTTGCCGGAAGCCTGTGCGTATGCTACAATATGTTGATGTGAGTAATATTTATGATTGCTTGCTCCTTGCCCGCTGGAATCAGCAGGGCCCAAGTCCATAAGGAGGTGACAATACGATGAGAGAATATGAAGTAATGTACATTGTACGCCCGAACATTGAAGAGGACGCTAAGAAAGCTCTAGTTGAGCGTTTCAGCGAAATCCTAACTTCTAACGGTGCGGAAATCATCGAGTCGAAAGAATGGGGTAAACGCCGTCTGGCTTATGAAATCAATGATTTCAAAGAAGGTTTCTACCAGATCGTTAAAGCTAATGCTGAGACAGAAGCTATCAACGAGTTTACACGTCTTGCGAACTTCAATGAAGACATTATCCGCCACATGGCTGTACGCCTAGACGTATAAGCAACAAGCGGAATACAGATAATACACGACTTGAAAAAGGAGGTTGAATTCTGATGATCAACCGGGTTGTATTGGTCGGAAGACTGACAAAAGATCCCGATCTTCGTTACACGCCAAGCGGAGCGGCGGTGGCTCGTTTTACACTTGCTGTAAACCGGACATTCTCCAACGCGCAAGGTGAACGCGAAGCGGATTTTATCAATTGTACCGTTTGGCGCAAGCAGGCTGAAAACACAGCGAATTTCCTCAAAAAAGGAAGTCTCGCCGGTGTCGAAGGCCGCATTCAGACTGGCAGCTACGAGGGTCAAGATGGCAAGCGCGTTTATACGACGGAAGTGGTGGCTGACAGCGTTCAATTCCTTGAACCGAAAAGCGCCAACTCCGGATCTGGGGATCGTTCAAACGATCGCTCGTATGGACAGCAGCCGTCTTATCAACAGAACCAACCGTCTAGTCCAAGTCAGCAAAACAACACTCGTGTAGATGACGATCCGTTTTCAAGCGGAAGCGGGAAGATCGAAGTTTCAGACGACGATCTGCCGTTCTAAACCAGGCGCCCATCAGCGAATAGAAATCTGAAGATGAGGGAGGTAATTCGATATGGCACCACGTCGCGGAGGCAAGAAGCGTAAAAAGGTTTGTTATTTCACTTCAAACAACATTACACGCATCGACTACAAAGACACTGATTTGCTTAAGAAATTCATTTCTGAGCGAGGCAAAATTTTGCCACGTCGTGTTACGGGCACAAGCGC
>NZ_JAPEHT010000044.1 GCF_028823615.1 Planococcus sp. A6 | reverse complement strand
CTTTTTGCACTTTATCACCCGCTGCTTTTCAGCGGTATCGAAAAATGCATTATCTCCTTACCCCTTGCTCTTCTGTGCCGCGTCAGCCGTTAAGCCGAGTAGTTGGTAAACCGCTGCGATGTTCATATGGCTGCGGACTTGCTCTGCCAGAAAATCATATGCTTCTTCCCTTCGCTCGGCATCAGGTTTCACATCGTCTTCCAATGGTTCTAATCCTTTTTTGGCACGCAATTCATTGACTAGTTCACGCGTGAATTTTCTATTATGGAAAATGCCATGGAGATAGGTGCCGGCAACGCTGCCATCTGCGCTGACTGCCACGTCCATTCGGCCGTCCGACAGCTGCATAAATGGAACAGCCTCTCCGCGAATGGTCGATCTTCCTAAATGGATTTCGTAGCCTGTCAGCATCTGTCCGTCTTTTACTTGCCTGCCGGTCATTAAAACGGTTTTCTTATGCCCGACAAACACCGTGTCCACCGGCAGTAAAGAAAGGCCGCTTGCCGCTCCCCCTTCCCCGTCAACCGCTTCATGATCTACGAGTGATTCCCCCAGTAATTGAAAGCCTCCGCAAACCCCAAAGATCTTGGTGCCTTGCTCGTGCAGCTGTTGAATCGCTCGATCGAAGCCGTTTTCTTTGAGCCACGCAGCATCGGCCAATGTGTTTTTGGTTCCGGGAATGACGAGCAGGTCAGGTGTACCGAGATCTTCGACTTTTCCGACCAAACGCACGCCCGTTTCCGGTTCATCGAAAAACGGGTCTATATCTGTGAAATTCGAGATTCGTGGGAGCCGGATGACGGCTATATCTACAGCAAACTCTCCTGGCTTCGGTTTTTTAAACCGCAGCGATGAAAGTGCAAGAGAATCTTCTGCATCGATTTGGACATCAAGATAAGGCAAGACCCCGAGCACCGGAATCCCTGTTTCTTTCTCCAGCCAGTCAATGCCATCATCGAGCAGCTCGCGCATGCCACGGAATTTATTGATGATAATTCCTTTTACACGTATTCGTTCCGATTCATCGAGCAAGGCAAGGGTTCCGACGATAGCGGCGAACGCACCGCCCTTGTCGATATCCACAACTAAAATGACGGCGGCATCTGCCAAGTGGGCCATGCGCATATTGGCAATGTCTTTATCCTTCAAATTGATTTCTGCAGGGCTCCCGGCACCTTCGAGCACCAGCACATCAAAATCCTGCTGCAGCCTGCGCATCGACTGCTCGACCGCCGGCATCACTTGCTGCAAAAAATCGTCGCGATAGGTTTTTGCATTCATGTCCATAAAGTGCCGGCCATGGACGATGACTTCTGACACCATGTCCTGCTTTGGCTTGAGCAAAATCGGATTCATGTCAAAAGTCGCCGGAATCCGGGCTGCTTCTGCTTGAACGCCCTGCGCCCGGCCGATTTCGCCGGCTGCTTCTGTCACAAACGAATTCAGCGCCATGTTCTGTGATTTAAACGGAGCCACACGGAAGCCATCATCTGAAAAAATTCGGCATAGCGCTGTACAAATCAAGCTTTTCCCCACGTCGGAAGCTGTTCCTTGAACCATAATGGAAACTGCTGGCATACTTTCCCCCCCACTTGTCAAAACAGAAAAATCCCCCGCGAACCGCGAGGGATTGGAAAAAAACAGCACAAAAAAGACGTACTTCCAGCTTGTCCTCGCAAGCAAACGGGCATTCGCATAAAGGCAGGTCTCCTGGCTCGTGATCACCCCTGAGCCTTTCCAAAGCATCGCTTCAGTGGCTTTTTGCAGATGGCTCTCACTTACAGTGGCGGGACCGCGCCGGAATTCAACCGGCTTCCCTTTTAACTCATGTTCAAGACATAAGCACCTTTATGAATTGGATTCAAACTCTATTTTTCTTTTCATTATATACACAGTCGATCTTGTCCCACTAGCTTTACTTTTTTCATCTGTTACACCAACTGCTATACAAGCAATCGCGCGCTCTATAAAATAAAGGGAAACACTAACTGAAGAGGAGAATGCCCGATGCCCAAGACAGCTTTAGTAATCATTGATGCCCAAAACGAAATGTTCGACCCGGCCAATCCAGTCCATCAAAGCGAACAATTACTGGAGAATTTGCAGTCATTGATCAAAAAAGCGCGTTCAGTCGCTGCTCCCGTCATTTATGTGCAACATAACGACGCCGGTCTTGTAGAAGGCACCGACTTTTGGCAAATCCATTCGTCCGTCACTCCCGAAGAAAGTGATACCGTCGTTCAAAAATGGACGCCAGATTCTTTCCATGAAACAAGATTGCTGGAGGTATTAAAAAACAATGGCATCCAAAACCTTGTCATCGCGGGCAACCAGACTGAGCATTGCATTGACGCGTCCACACGCAGCGCCAGCCAGCTAGGATTTGACGTGACACTCGCCAAAGACGCACACGGCACCTGGGATTCGGAAACAATGAGCGCACAGGAAATTATCGACCACCATAATGGCCTATTAAGCGAGTTTGTCACGTTGCAGGAGACGAAAGATATCGAGTTTGTGGGATGAGTTCCCATAACTCACTTATCTCAATAAAAATTATAATTACTCTTCCCGAGATTAATTTTGGGAGAATTTTTTTTGCAAGAAAGTGAAGCTTTTGAGTTATGCACAAAATGCGATCCACTAAAAAAGAAGAAACTCATATTAGATTTTCTTCTCTTCCGATAATGGTATTTTATGTTAACATGTTACTTAAGTTAAAATATTCCAAAAAGGAGATGTTGAATGTGACTATGGGTATTATTCCTCTAGTATCGATAATTATCTGGATTGCATTGACCTATGAACTTAGTAAACCTTCAGAAAAGCAAAATAAACGAAATATCACAACGTTTACAGCTCTAGGTACATTATCAACTGTAATTTTGACTATTTCACTTTTCCAAAACTTCATATCGTTTTAGAAAAGAATCCTTCGTTTTTGAAGGGTTCTTTTTTATTTTGAATGTAACTTAATTGCCATTATGTTACATTCATTCAAATAAATTATGTTAGCGTTAAGGATATTATACGTAAGTCGGGAATGTTATTGGGGGTGCATCTTATCAGTGAGTCGGTTTTTCGAATTATCCTACTAGTTTCTTTGTTTCTAATAGCTAGTGTAGGGATATTTATTGGTCTCCAGCTAAAGGAAATTATTGACGCTATTGCATTTTTAGCTGCCCAGGTATGATTCTGGATTTTTTATTTGGTTATGGTTGTTGAATAAAATCAGTTAACATAGCTTAAAACACCACTCCTAATAAAGGATAGCGTTTTCTTTCAATTCTTTGATCTGAATGTAACTTACTTAGGATTAAGTTACATTCAGATTCAATAAAAAATCAACTTATCCTAAGTTGATTTTAGTGATGTCTATGTAATTTAATTTTGGTGATTCTGAGTACGCTTTTTGCTTAGGGTGTACGTGTAGAGTAACGCTCCCACAACAAATGGAAGTGCAGCAATCAATATACTCGTCGTCTCTGAGTAGATCAGAATGGCAGGTAAAAACATAAGAATTATACTTAAAGTTTTTAAAAAAGTAATCATTGATTCTACACTCCTAAAACTTTTTCTTGGATAGCAAATGAAACAGGATTACTTGCCTATAACAATTCCTTTCCTTGTAAAAAATGAAATACACTTTTAAAGGTGGCAGCAATAATCGGAATGTAGATTAATTGCTATTAAGCTACATTCAAATTAGTAAAAGAACCGCAGTTTTCAAGGCAGTTCCTATTTCTTTAATCAATTTTCAGCAGCTTTTTTCTTCTTCCATGCATCCCCAATAATAAAGACTAAACCGACCCAAACCATGATAATTGCCATCACAATGACCCAAGGCCAGTTGAACTCTTCAGCAAGCAAATTGTAAATGAGTGAGTAAACAAAGAGAATGACTACTAACCCAAAAGCGATACGTCTAGCGTACTTCATAAATGCACTCCTGACTGTTTCCTGTTTTCTAAACATTTTCCCTCATACTGAGCCCTTTACACATGGTCAGCTTCGATTTCCAGGTAACTTCCATCTGCTTTAATCAAAGAAATTGAATATAACTTAATTCACCTTAAGTTATATTCACATTCAAAAGAAAAGACCAGCTTTTAAAGTTGGTCTTACTGAAGAACTTGATTCTTAAGATGTTTTAGCCACTTTATTTTGATCCCATCATCGTATTTCGATGATTTTTAACGCACGGTCTCTCGTGTATTGGATAATTTTATTAGATAAATAATCATAATCGCTAACACACCGACAATAGGAATTGCTAAGAGCATTGAAGTACTGAAATCTTGATTGAGCAAAGGACGAATCAAAACTACAGCTAGGAATGCAATTATTCCTAAAATTCCTGTTTGGTTTCTAGACTTTTTAGTGACGTATTGTGTTTCTCCGCAATAAGAACATTTTTGCCCAGTATTACCGTTGAATTTAAAAGCGACTTTTAAAGCGTTTGTCAAATTCCATCTATGGCCACAATTCTGACAGGTGGGCATTTTCTTCCCTCCTCTTTTCAAGCTACTCTAAATTTATTCCCTAAAATGTTAATTTAAACCTTTTAATAAGACTAAGCGAATGTAACTTAACTGCACTTAAGTTATATACACATTCTAATCTTTGCATAAAAAATTTCCTCTGACTTTTTTAAAAGTTCTTTTGATACCTTTAAGACTAAAATTGAACCTCTTAGTTTAATATACTGAAATTCTAAATGAATAGATAGATAATTCTGGAAGTAAAACCGTTCGTAAAAGTACACTTTCGCCAAAACTCTGAAATGGACTAAACACCCCGAAAATAGCGTTCGTCAATGCATAAAATAATTTTACGAACGTTCGCTAATTCTTAAGTACTTTTACGAACGATTTTCAGTTACCATCAGAACTCTTTTTCCCTGACGAGCAATCCTCAAGAATTATTTAGCCAAAGAAAAACTGCCGGGAAGCTTCCCGGCAGGTTTCTCCAGTGTTTGTGCGTATCGCTTTGTCTTTTTCATTCAATTCATGAAGCAATTTTTCGCCTTCAATGTCCAGGTCCGGCAGAATCTTGTCGAGCCATTTTGGCAGCCACCAGATTTTATCGCCGAACATCGACATGACGGCCGGCACGAAGATCATGCGGATCAGGAAGGCATCGACGAGGATGCCGAACGCCAGGGCAAAGCCGATTTGCTTGATCATGATGTCATCTGTGAAGATAAAGCCGGAGAATACCGAGACCATGATCAATGCGGCGGCGACGACGACTTTACTCGCCGTCTTGTAGCCGCTGACGATGGCCCCATTGCCTTTTTCACCGTGGATATAGGCTTCGCGCATCGACGACACAAGGAATACTTGATAATCCATGGCGAGTCCGTACAGGATGCCGGTGACCATGATCGGGATAAAGCTCAGCAACGGGCCACCAGTATCGATTCCGAAGAGCGATCCGAGCCAGCCCCACTGGAAGACTGCGGTTGTTGCGCCGAATGTTGCCATGATGCTCAACAGGAAACCGACCGTTGCCTTGATCGGAATCAAGATCGAACGGAAGACGACTAACAGGATAAGCAGTGACAACACGACGATAATGGCGATATAGATCGGGAACACTTCAGCCAACTTCTCCGAAATGTCGATATTGACAGCCGTCAAACCGGTCACGCCGATTTCTGCGTTGGTGTTTTCAGTGGCAGCGGCATCTGTCCGCAAACTTTCCACCAATTGTTTCGTCGCTTCATCAGTCGGCCCGTTTTCTGGGATGATGCTGATGATGGCAATTGTTCCGTCTTCATTGAAGCCGCCTGGCGATACTTCAGCGACGCCGTCGAGCTGTGAGATATTGCTGAGCAGCTGGAAGTATTCCTGCGGATCTACCGCAGCTGCGTCCTGGTCTTTGGCAACGACGAGCAGCGGGCCGTTGAAGCCTTCCCCGAAGCTGTCGGAAATGACGTCATAGCTTTGTCTGACAGCGGTGTCTTGATTAGCGCTTTCACCCGAAGGCATCCCGAGGTTCATCTGCGCGACCGGCACTGCGAGTGTACCAAGAACGATAATGACCAGTATGACCGCGACCCATTTCGTTTTCAACAAGCCAGTAATCCATCCTTGAGCAAAGCTTTGTTTCGAGCTGTTGTTCGTTTGAGCTTTATTTCTCGTTTTGGCTGAGACGATCCGCTCCCCGATTAACCCGAGCAATGCCGGAAGCAGTGTGAGCGCGACTAGTACATCGATCAATACAGTAAGTGCGGCGACGATTGCCATGCTGCTAAGGAACGAAATGCCGATGACCAGCAAACCGCTGAGCGCGATGATGACGGTCAAGCCGGCAAAGAATACCGCGCTGCCTGCTGTGCCGACTGCACGGGCCGCCGCTTCTTTCGCGGTCAATTGTTGTTCGGTGATCAGTTTGCGCTGTCTGTTAACAATGAACAAGGCATAATCGATGCCGACAGCAAGGCCGATCATCAAAGCGAGAACCGGTGTCAGGCTGTTGATTTCGAACATGCTCGACAAGGCGAATGTCCCGCCGACGCCCACACCGACGCCGATCAATGCCACGACTAGCGGCAAGCCGGCTGCGATGAGTGAGCCGAGCGTGACGACCAGGATGACTGCTGCGATAGCAAGCCCGATGATTTCATGCGTGCCCCCGATTGGAATATCGACGCCTTGCAGCGCGCCCGTCGGAATGACCGTGATGGAAGAGTTGTCTTGAGCGATATTCGCAGCGTCTGCGAGTTCTTCGCGTTCCGTTTCACTCAAATCTTCCGCTGTTTTGGTCAGTTGGAACTGGAAAAGTGCGACCGTGCCATCCTCTGAAATCTGGATTCCTGGGACGGGCATCTCCTGGACGATGAACGGCCGGTGGTTGACTTCAGACGCCGGAAGCTGGCTCAGCATGCTTTGCATTTCCTGCATCTGGGCCATCGCTTCTTCGTCCTGCAGCATGTCCATTGGATTGACGACATGTTCCAAACTATAAATTTCATTTGCTGCCATAGCTAAAGCTTGGGCATTGGCCGGATCGTCAATGGCTTCCCCTTCCGGCACTTCGAACAGGTAACTGCCCTGCCCGCCGGATGCTGCCGGGTATTCTTCCGCCAACTCATCCAGCACGTCCTGTGCGGCGGTGCCGTCAATTCTTGTTTCACTGCTTGTATTCACGCCATTCGTTACGATGGCTGTGATGATGACGCCTAAAATGAGCAGCCAGCTGGCAATGAAAATCCATGGCTTGCTATAGGCGGTTTTTCCGATGCTGTAAAAAAATCTCGACACATGTGCAACTCCGTTCTCTACTTTTGTTAGTTAAAGCCTTTTCGTAAATGGCCAAAAACGATATCGATGTATTGGTTAAACTCGTTATCGGTCTCGTCCTGCTCCCCGTCTTCCGGCAATTTAACGGCGATGCTTTCATCAAGCACCGGCAAAATCGCACCGAATACGGCACCGATCAGAATAGGGTAATACTCTTCCGGATAGTCGCTGCCGAACTCTTCACTGATGCCGCGTTTCGCAAAATCCTGAACTTCCATCAATGCGCCGGTTACATACAGCTTGAGCGAAGGGTAGTTGCGCGACAGTGAAATGAGCTGGTTGAGCCGCCTCAATTTATTGATCGTGAAACTTCCGCGGATATATAATTCGATGGTATCTAAAGGCGTATAATTTTCCGTGGAGAAAGCGAAATGGCCGTCGCGATCTAAATAATCATTCATCGTCAAGGAGTTGGCGATCGCTTCTTCCTTGCATGAAAAATAATTGGCAAATGTCCGGCGTGAATAGCCTGCCGCCTGGACGATATCTTCCACGACAAACCCATCCACACCTCTTTCTACCGCTAATTTAAAAGCAGCTTCAGCCAAGGCTTGGCGTGTCGCTATTTTTTTCATATCCCGCAAACCGCTGTCAGTCATTCCATCACCTCATTTTCAATTCTTACATGTTATACCACAAAAATTGCCCAATGTGCAATTTTTCCCTTTGGGCAATTATATAATAACGGACCGATTAACTGTATAATGGCTACCATCAACCATGGACGAAGGAGGCCCTTATGAAAACCCATTATTATTTAGGCTGGTTTACTGACTTTTTTCCGGAGAACCTAAGCAAAGCCTTAAGGGAAGACCTTACAGAACGGAAATCGCTCGTGATGGTCAGCTCGGATCCATCAGACACTGAAGTTGATGGCGCTGTGGAGCGTTCCTGGTTGGATCAGGCAGGCATTTCATTCGATGAATATCATCTAATCGATTCGAGCATAGAGCGCGAATTGGCACATACCTTAATCAGAAATGCCTCGGCCATTTTCTTATTGGGCGGAGATACGCTTAAGCAAAACCGGTTTTTGACGGAGTACGAATTGGCGGAGCCAATCAAAACGAGCGCCGCCTTGATTATGGGTGCCAGTGCCGGGGCGATTAATATGGCCGCTAAATGGCAATGCTCCGAACGCTTTGGGTATGCTGTCGGCATGGACACCGTTTGCGACGGCCTCGCGCTAGACCCTTTTTCCGTACTGTCCCATTTCGATCTCGAAAACAATATGGCACTCGTTCAAGAAGAACTGTCTGCACTGTCAGATGAAATGAACGTATATGCTTCAAATAAAGATTGTGCCTTGCGCTCAAAAGGGGGCAATATCGACATTTTAGGCGATGTCTATATCATGTCCGGCTCAGACATCTGGAAACTGGAGGAGACTTTATAGCTTCGCTAACTGTATAGATGGGCAAAACAAAAAACGTTCAGCAAGCACAGTTCCATGCTTGCCGAACGTTTTTTGGTATGGTTTTAAGCATCTTGGCAATTAACGATCGTTCTCCCTAAATGCTCACCGTTTTTGATCGCTTCGATCGTTTCAGGGACTTCTTCAAGCGAGACTTCATCCGTCAAAGTCGTTTGGGTGATGTTCCAATCAGCCGCCATCTTGTCCCAGATGGCGCCGCGTTTTTCGATCGGCACGTTGACCGAATCGATGCCGAGCAGATTGACACCTCTTAAGATGAACGGCAGGACCGTCGCCGTCAGTTGAAGGCCGGCTGCGTTGCCGCACATGCTCATGCTGCCGCCATAGGAAATTTGCGGGATTAGGACTGATGCCACATCGCCGCCGACAGTATCGAGGACATAATCGAATTTTTGCTTATTCAATGGCTTTTTCAGTTCGCCCAGATCATCCGGGAAAATGACTTCGTTTGCGCCGAGCGATTTCGCCACGTCCACTTGATGGTCTTTGCGCACCAAGGCCGTGATATTGGTGTAGCCGATTTTAGAAAGAATCTGCAGCGCGACGCTTCCGACGCCGCCAGTCGATCCTGTCACCAGCAGCTCCGGATTGTTTTTCGGGTCCATGCCGTTTTGTTCAAGTGCTTGGATCGATAAGGCCGCCGTGAATCCTGCCGTCCCGAACACCATGGCGTCTTTCAAGCTCAAGCCGTCCGGCAAAGGCACGATCCACTCGGCCGGCACGCGGACATATTCGGCGAACCCGCCGGTATGGCTCATTCCCATCTCAAATCCTGTGACAATCACTTCTTGGCCTTCTTGAAAACGTCCGTCTCCTGTATGTACAATCGTTCCACTGAAATCAATTCCCGGGATCATCGGGTAGTTGCGGATGACGCCGCCTTTTTTCTGCACCGCGAGCATGTCTTTGTAGTTGATGGACGAATAAGCGACTTTAACTAACACGTCCCCTTCCGATAGCTGCTCTTCCCCCACTTGTTCTGCTCCGAATACGATTTCTTCTTCCTGTTCTTTTACAACAATCGCTTTAAATGCATCCATTGTTATTCCTCCTTATGTTTTTTCAGCAAAACAGTTCGTTCACAAAATTGTTTTCACACAAAACCTAACATGGTATGCTATACAATGTCAATTTGGAGGAGATTTTATGGAATTAAACGAATGCGTAAATTATTTATTGAGTGTTAGCCAAAATAAAGTTTTCAAATACTTCAGCGGCCTTTTAGAGGAATTCGGGCTGACCCCTGCTCAATACGGCGTGTTGAATTGCTTATGGAGCGAAGGGCAATTATCACCGAAGCAGATTGCGGAATCGATGCACCTCGAAGCTACAACCGTCTCAGGCATCCTCGATAAAATGCAAAAAGCCGGCTTTATCGAGCGCTCGGTGGATCCTGGAAACAGGCGCAATGTTTTAGTAGTTGCCACGCCAAAAGCGATTAGCCTACGAGATCAGGTAGAGGCTGCGACAGCGCAAATGAACCAATCCGCCCTTCAAAACTTATCCTCCGCCGAACAGGCGGCCTTGCTGAAAGGGTTGGCTGCCATCATTGAAACAGAATTGTAAGTTAAGTTTGACTTCTTTTCTATAAGGGTTATAATGAAAAACAATATCTGCATAACGAAGATTTGCCCAAGCATTTCGGAGTATAAGAACAAAAGCGATGATAAGAACGAGTACCTGTGACTGAAGCATACAGAAAGCAGCCGGCTGATGAGAGGCGCATGCGGTGTCTGGGGAAATACCTCTTTGAGCTGTGTACCGAACCTTCAGTAGGCTACACCGGAGTTGCATCCGTAATCCATGCAGGAGTATCGCTTCGGCCGTACTTTCCAAGGGAAGCTGTGCGAGCAGCTTCCGAACTAAGGTGGTAACACGCATATCCGCGTCCTTTAGGGTTTTTCCCTAGAGGACGCTTTTTTGTATTCTTATCGATTTTGCGATATGGACTATTCCAAGACAAGGAGATGTTAGCATGCGACTCACACCCGCTGAACAAATGAAAATCATCGAAAAAGGAGCAGCTGAAATCATCGAGGAAGGCGAATTGCTCGAAAAGCTCGAACGCTCATACAATGAACAGCGCCCGCTCACCATCAAGCTTGGGCTCGACCCGTCCGCACCTGATATCCACCTTGGCCACGCAGTAGTTTTGCGTAAGATTAAGCAATTGCAGGACCTCGGCCATCAGGCGGTCATTTTGATCGGTGACTTCACCGGGCGCATCGGCGACCCTTCCGGCAAGGCCAAAGGACGGACCGCGCTCAGTGACGAAGCGGTCCGGGAGAATGCGGAGACTTACTACGAACAGATCTTCAAAGTGCTCGACAAAACGAAAACAACGGTGCGTTTCAATAGCGAATGGCTGTCGAAGCTGAATTTCGAAGAGGTTTTGAAGCTTGCCGCCAGCACGTCGGTCGCGCGCATGCTCGAACGAGACGATTTCCAGAACCGCTACCAAAACCAGTCGCCCATCGGCATTCACGAGTTTTTCTACCCGCTCATGCAAGCTTACGATTCCGTTGAACTGAAAGCGGACATCGAAATCGGCGGCACGGACCAGACTTTCAATATCTTAATGGGGCGCACGCTGCAAAAGCATATGGGCCAGGAAAAACAAGTCGCCATTTTCATGCCGCTGATCGAAGGGCTCGACGGCGTGGAAAAGATGAGCAAAAGCCTGGGTAATTACATCGGCGTCAGCGAAGCGCCTGAAATCATGTTCAAAAAAGTGATGGAAGTGCCGGATCCCTTGGTCTTCAAATACTTTGAACTGACGACCGATGAGCATCCCTTGGCAATCGAATCCTTACTCGACCGGCTCGAAGACGGTGAAAACCCGCGCAATATCAAACTGGAACTGGCGGAAATCATCACGGCACTCTACCACGGCGAAGACGCGATGAAAGAAGCGAAACGCTACTTCGAGACCGCCTTCCAAAAGCGTGAAATCCCGGAAAATATCCCTTCGCTGCTGGTCGAAATCGGCCAGGAACGCATCGAAGAAATCATCCCGCAGCTCGTGGAATCCGGATTTGTCCGCAGCAAAAGCGAATTCGTCCGGCTCATCGAACAAAACGGCGTATCGTTCAACGGCGACAAGCTAACACGCGAAGAACTCGAGACCGTCGTCCAAAGCGGCGACGTTCTGCAGATCGGCAAAAAGCGCTTCGTGCGTTTTGAAAAATAGTCATAAGAAAAGGCGCAGAAACGGATATCCGTTTCTGCGCCTTTATTGATTCAATCTATTTTTTATATTGCATATAAACGACTTGTGTCGCAAGGAAGTCTTCCATGCCGTGCTTGCCGTCCGCACCGCCGAGGCCGGATTGGCGCATGCCCGCGTGATAGCCTTGCACTGCTTCGAAGTTTTCGCGGTTGACGTAAGTCTCGCCAAACTTCATTTCATTGACGACGCGCATTGCTTCGTTCAGGTCGTCTGTATAGACAGAAGAAGACAAGCCGAAGACCGTATCGTTGGCCATTTCAATTGCTTCTTCAATAGTGCTGAACGTCGTCATCGGAAGCACCGGTCCGAAAATCTCTTCACGCATGATATCGGAATCGTGCGTCACGTTCGTTAAAATAGTTGGCTTGTAGAAGAACCCGGCCAAATCCGCGCGTTCCCCGCCTGTCGCAACGGTCGCCCCTTGCGACACAGCGTCTTTAACCATGCCTTCGACAGTTTCCAAACGGTCTTGGCTGATCAGTGGCCCCATTGTGACGTCTTTGCTTTCTCTCGGGTCACCAAGTTTCGTCGCTTCGAATGCTTGGATAAGTTTTTGGCTGAGCTCTTCCGCTACGCTTTCATGAACATAAAGGCGCTCAGCATTCGTGCACGCCTGCCCGCCGTTTGCGAGTCTTGACGTGGTGATGGCTTTTGCGGCCAAGTCCAGATCTGCATGCTGTGTGACGATAGCTGGCGCTTTGCCGCCAAGTTCGAGATTGACCTTGGTGATGTTTTGCGCTGCCGCTTCCATTACTTTCGTTCCGGCCGGCAAGCTTCCTGTCATCGTGATCATCTGAACTTTCTTGTGAGCTGCCAACGCATTGCCGATTTCAGAGGACGCCTGCTGGGATTTCTTCCATCGCGTCGACCAGTTTCGTAAATTCCATTGCGGTATTCGGTGTCTGCTGGCTCGGCTTGATGACAATTGTGCAGCCTGTAACCAAAGCTGTCGCAACTTTTCTTGCCAAGATAAAGATTGGGAAGTTCCAAGGAATAATGCCTGCCACGACGCCGATTGGCTTCTTGTAGACTAAGATGTTTTCATTTGGACGGTCGCTCGGGACGATTTCCCCTTCGATGCGTCGTGCCCATTCAGACATATAATGGAAGTAATCAATCGCCAAGTCGACTTCGCCGCTTGCCAATTCATAGTCTTTCCCTTGCTCTTCCTGCAATAAGTCGATAAATTTATCGCGGTTTTCGGCGATCTTATCGCCTAGCTTGCGGACGATTTTCCCACGTTCGATATTCGGGGTCAATTCCCATGCCTGTTGAGCTTGATGCGCCGCTTCTACTGCCTTATTTACGTCTTCTTCCGTTCCTTTAGGGATCTTGGAAATCACTTGCTCAGTTGCCGGGTTGATGATGTCGATCCATTCGTCTCCAGTGGACTTTATATATTCGCCGTTCACATACATTTGGTGAGTTTGCAAAAGATCTCCTCCTAATTTTTCAATTAGTAGGTTTTTCCCTTTATGGTTACCAGTAAACTTGGCCTTCTGCACTAACATGCTTAGACAAGAATTAAACTTTCATGTAACGTCAGGCTTTCCCAAAAACCGGGTTTGCAGTTCTTGTTCATATCCCCCGCCTACACGGTAAGCCTTGGCGTAAGGGCGTGAACTGACAGCGCTATGCAAGTCCTGTCCGATAAAATGAAGCGCCACGCCGTCATCTGCGGCGAGCCCTGGCTTGATCTGCCCTTGCTTAAGCAGCCGTTGAAACGTCGGACGCCGGTGCGATTCCCCATCGTAATGAGGGCAATTGCTGCCGGACAAAAAGCCTAAACAGTCCAATGGATGAAGTTCATCGCCGTAAGAATCGGTGACGCCTTGTTCGAACCAGCAAATCGATCCCGCACTGATGCCTGCCAGGACGATTCCTTGGTTCCAGGCTTTTTCGATAATCCGGCCCAAGCCCCATTCCCGCCACAACGCAAGCAAGTTTTTCGTATTGCCACCGCCGACATACAAAATGTCCTGCGACATGACAAAACATTCCAGATCTTGTACCGGCGGCTTGAATAACGACAGGTGCGTCGGCTCGCAGTTTTGTTGTTCGAAGAAATCGTAAAAGCGTGCGATATAGCTATCGGCATCTCCACTTGCCGTTGGGATAAAGCAGATTTTTGGTGTTTCTTTCGGTGATTGTTCCAATATGTATAGATCGAGTAGTGGATTATCAGGCTCCATCGAGAAGCCCCCTCCGCCAAGTGCGATAATCTGTTTCATTGGGTTTCCTCCTGTAACGACTTATTTCTCTTCAACCAGGCGCTGCAATTTCGCCGCGACTTCCAATGGTTTTACATTGAGCTCATTTACCTCTCTCAGCTCAACCCATCTTGGCTCGTACGTTCCGCGATGTCGGTTCGGATCTGTGTACTCTTCTCCCAATCCCGTGCCGAATGTGCCGCCCGTCCTTTTCGCCAAAAAGAAATGCTGATCTCCTTCGTAGTTTATTGTTGCGAAGAGCCCTACAATTTTCACATGCACGCCCAGTTCCTCGAACGCTTCCCTTATTGCTGCAGCTTCCGGCGTTTCGTGTTGTTGAATGCCGCCGCCTGGAAACACATAATACACAGAGCCATCGCGCACGCGTTTAATCAGCGCTACACTATTTTCTTCGATGAGTACGACCGCTCCTCTATTCCCCATAGAGCTCTTTATCTTTTTGATTGCTCAAGTGGATGTAATATGGAAACAGCACGATAAGCAACAACCCGATCGTTCCGCTCACATAGCCCAACCCCATCAAAAACCCGCCATTCTTGAACGATACATACTGCCTTGCGCCGCATGATGGGCAGTTCTTGCCGTCTTTTGCTGCGCCCAGTTTCCAGATATCTTTCGCTTTCCATTTAACTCCGCAATTTGTGCAATGTGCCATTATTCACCACTCCTTGCTGCTAATTACGCTTTTACTCGTATAAAGTTTCAAATGATCGCAGAAAGCTAACCAAGCACCAACTCTTTACAAATCCGAAGTCATTCCATTACACTTTATCTATTCAATAAAACACTTGAATAGATAAGAGGTGACCTAATATGGAAGCACGGGAATTCAAAAATTTCGCCTACGGGCATTTCACGAAAATCAGCAAAGCCTTATCGAGCCCAAGGCGTTTCGAACTGCTTGATTATTTGGCACAGGGTCCGAAAACGGTGGAACGACTGGCGAAAGAGACTCACATGTCGGTGGCGAATACATCACAGCATCTGCAGGCATTACGTGAAGCGCGTTTGGTCGCTTCTTCGAAAGTGAAAAACCATCATTATTATGAACTTGCCGATAATGAAGTCGCCGAATTATTGCAGTTGACGAAACGGCTCGCTGAACGGCAATTTCCCGATATGGGCGAGGTCCGGACGATGGAAACGACAGCGGGTGGTGCGGTTCCGGTCATGTCCTCGGCCGAGGCATCGGAAGAAGTGGCTAGCGGACGCGCGGTATTGATCGACGTGCGGGCTGAAGATGAGTACGCCAGCCGCCACTTGACGGACGCCGTGTCGATTCCGCTAGCACAGCTCGAAGAAAAACTGGAACAATTGCCGGTTGGCAAGAAAGTCATTGCCTATTGCCGGGGCGCTTATTGCCTTTATGCGAGTGACGCTGTACGTTTTCTCCGCGAACGCGGGTTTGAAGCGTACCGCTTGGACGAAGGGCCGGCGGATTCAGCCATTTCCCAGGAAATCGAAGCGGACGGTGGCAAGATTCGATGAGAAACATCCAATTCGGCATTAAAGAAAATATCGTCCAGTTTCTCCTGCTGGTGCTGACGAACTTTTTCGTCGGTTCGATGGTCGGGCTCGAACGAACTGTCCTGCCGATTATCGGCGAAGAAGAATTCGGGCTCGCTTCAGCGAGTGCCGCGCTGTCGTTCATTATCAGCTTCGGGTTCTCGAAAGCAATCGTCAATTATTTTGCCGGTGCCATCGCCGACCGGCTGGGCCGCAAAAAAGTACTGATCGTCGGATGGAGTGCGGGGCTTTTTGTACCGCTGCTCGTCATTTTCGCCGAGGCCTGGTGGATGATCGTCGTCGCCAATATTTTCCTTGGCATTAACCAAGGCCTCGCTTGGTCGATGACGGTCAATATGAAGATCGACCTCGCGAAGCCGACAGAGTGCGGTCTCGCGGTCGGGCTCAACGAATTTGCAGGCTATACCGGTGTTGCCGTCATGGCAGCTTTGTCCGGTTACGTTGCCGCGACTTTCTCAAACCGCCCCGAACCGTTCTATATTGGATTGGCAGTCGTAGCGATCGGCCTTATGCTATCGTTTCTCGTCCGGGATACCGGCGAACACTTGAAGCGTCAGGCCAAGTCGTCATCACAAGAGGCGGCCCTTTCCGCAGGTGAAGTGTTCAAGCGCACGGCGTTCAAAAACCCGACGCTGTCGACCGCCACCTTCGCCGGGCTTTCCACGAATTTGAAAGATGGCATGGCGTGGGGCTTGTTTCCGTTGTTTTTCGCAGGCGTCGGGCTGAGTGTTCCGGAAATCGGCTTGCTCGTCGCTTTGTATCCGGCCGCGTGGGGCTTTTTCCAATTGTTCACGGGATTCTTGAGCGACCGCTGGGGCCGGAAATGGCTGATCGCCGGCGGCATGTGGCTGCAGGCTGCCTCGCTATGGCTTTTGCTGATGGTCGACCAATACAGCTTATGGATTGTGGCTTCCATCCTTCTCGGCCTTGGGACAGCAATGGTCTATCCGACTTTGCAAGCAGCGATCAGCGACGTGGCCGCACCTTCTTGGCGTGCTTCTTCGATGGGTGTCTACCGTTCATTCCGCGACAGCGGCTATGCATTCGGCGCATTATTCGCCGGTATCTTGACCGACGTCATCAATGTCGAATGGGCGATCGGCTTGGTTGCCCTTCTGCCGATGATTGCCGGTGTGATGGCTGCGCTGCGTATGAAAGAAACGCTTCCGGAGAAGACTTTGTAAAATCTTCCGATATGCGAAATTCACTAGTTATGATTTGGACTTCAACTTTCAGCGGACCGCGCGTCTATAGGGCTCTCATCACGGGTTTGGTGAGGGCCACGCGACGGATGTATAGGAATTAGAAAGTGAATTTTGCGATTCCCGGAGGCAGTATCTTGATTTTTACTCTCTCACTCTGACTTGTCCGAACCCAAGTGCCGGTTTAAGATGTGGAGAATGAAGAATAATCGGTAATGAAAAGCCCTGGCAAAGGGATTTCCTTTTGCCAGGGCTTTCGATTATTTAGCTTTCTTGTTTTCCTTTACTGAGAATAAACTCATATACTTTTTTGGGTCTGCCCCGCTTCCCGGATTTTTGTTCTTCCATAGCTTCCCGGATTAAACCCATTTGTTCCATTTCATTTAATATCCGCCTCGAATTCCGTTCCGAACTTTTCAAAAGTCCTGTAATTAAATCACTGGAAAAATAGGGGATGTTTTTTAGCTTTACGTATTGATAGATTTTCGCTGGGATGGTTATACGGTAGTTATATGTTGTTAAAATATCAATCCAATACTCAGGCAACTGGCTGTCATTTTTTGGATCAACCATAGTTTCCGAACCGGCTAAATCTTCTATTATCCCGCTCTCATCAACATAAATAGCCTTCATTTCACTTTTGCCAGAAACGTGCTCAAATGCAGTTTGAACATTCAACTCCGCTCCATGAATTGTATAACCAGAACCGATGCCAATGTGAAAACTAAGAGAAGTTCGCATGCTTATTTCTTTAGCAATTTGCATAATCGAATGAGGAGAGAATAATAATTCATAGTCGCCTTGTGTAGTATAAATAAAATAAATCCCTCTGCCTTTGTGTATCAAAGATCCATTTAACTTTTTAGTAATTTGCAGCAGTTCCTGCTCGAACTCCAATTCTTTTTCTCTTTCATAAAAACTGTAATCTGCTTTTTGGGGCATCTTTTCATTTTTTAATAGTTCGAAGCCTACCACTGCAACTTTCTGTTTTTCATATACGTGACTTTTTGCTCTAGAAACTAATAAATTGAAAATTGTTTGAATAGCTAGCTTTGAGGGTTTCACCCGATAACAAGGGATGCCTAGAGAAGTTAACTCCCAATACACTTTCGCTAAGCAAGTTAGAGCGACTTTCGTTTTTCCTGAACGGTAATTATTAATGTGAAAATCAATAATTTCTTGGTAGTTTACAGTGCCAGCATGGTGATGCAGCTCAAACTTAATATTGTTTAACTGATATTCCGAGAAAAGCGACTGAACAATTGATTCATCAACTATATCGAGACTCATATGTTTAATGAATTGATCATGCTCATGCATAGCTTGCAAACATGTTCCTAGCAGCGCCATTCCGTGAAGAGGGGGATACGCCGCTTCCTCAGGTGTGATCAGTTCATTTTCGATACAATAGTCGTAAGGAATCGGCCCTGAAAAAATCCATTGTGTAACTTCATAACGATGTTTTTTCAGTATATCAGGCAATTGCTCAGTAGCAGAATACTCAAATTCCACCAATTCTATTCTTTTGTCTAAGGCTGCTACCTGACGGATTACTTCAATTGAATCTGCAGGACCAATGGCTCCAATTCGTACTTTCACGCGTATTCTCTCCTTTTTATGCCTTGTCGGAGGAATGTGGCAAAACATCTGTATTTTCATCCACTAAAGGATAGTGACAGGCTACATAATGTTCAGGCAATATCTCCCTGTATTCTGGGGTAACTTTTTTGCAATGCTCTGTGGCAAACGGGCACCTTGGGTGGAATGCACACCCTGAAGGAGGATTGGTAGGACTGGGGATTTCTCCTTCTATTAATAAATGCTCTTTCCTTAATCTTGGATCTGGAATCGGCACAGAATCGAGCAATGCATGCGTATACGGATGGAGCGGGTGATGAAATATTTCATCTCTATCCGCCATCTCCACCATCTTCCCTAAATACATTACCCCAATCCGATCGCTAATATGCCTTACTGCTGGCAAGCCATGGGCAATGAAAATATACGTCAAGTCCAGTTCCTTTTGAAGCTTTTTCAACAAATTCAAGATTTGCGCTTGAATTGAGACATCCAGTGCAGAAACTGCCTCATCGCATACGATGACTTTAGGCTTTAACGCTAAAGCTCGTGCAATGCCGATGCGCTGTCTTTGTCCGCCACTGAATTCATGAGGAAAACGCGTCATTTGGTGTTTCTGCAGACCTACCAGGTTCATCAAATCCAGTACCTGTTTCTTCAACTCCTCGCCTTTAGCGATACCGTGCACAATCAATGGTTCCCCGATGAGCTCTTCTACAGTCATCCGCGGATTGAGTGAAGAATAGGGATCTTGGAAAATTACCTGCAAGTCTCTTCTGGCAAGGCGAAGTTCTTCTTGAGTCATCTCAGCCAAATCTCTATCCTGAAAATAAATATGGCCTTCCGTTGCATCCAATAACCCAAGCATCAACTGTCCCGTAGTAGATTTCCCACAACCAGATTCCCCTACGATGCCCAGCGTCTCGCCTTTATACACCTGAAAATTCAAACCATCGACTGCACGTACTTTTGAATTCACCTTTTTTATAAAACCTTTGGAGATATCGAAATGCTTTTTAAGATCTTGTACTTCCATTATAATATTTTTTTCAATCACATTCATGTAGTCATCTCCTGCCTTTAAACTTTGATGCACCGTTTTGCATGATCTGCTGAAATGTATTCCAAAGGCGGATGGATTTTCGTACATTCAATATCTCCCAACGGACAACGCGGGTAAAATTTGCAGCCACTCGGCATGTTGGAAGGATTAGGGACTGTTCCTTCAATCGAATAAAGTTCATCCACCACATCGTGGACTTTCGGAATTGAAGCCATCAATCCTTTTGTATAGGGATGTAGAGGATTTTCAAAAAGCTCGTAAATTGGCGCTTCTTCCACCACTTCCCCCGCATACATGACAATGACACGATCCGCCAGTTCTGCAACCACCCCAAGATCATGGGTAATGATGATTGTGCTGGTATTGGATTTTTCCTTTATATTTCTCATCAAGGTCAAAATTTGTGCTTGAATAGTGACATCCAAAGCAGTAGTAGGCTCATCCGCGATTAGAAGTTTAGGGTTGCAGGAAAGGGCCATGGCGATCATCACACGTTGCCGCATCCCACCTGATAGTTGATGCGGAAAGCGGCCCATTACTTTGTCTGCATCAGGAATCCCTACCGTCTCTAGCATTTCAATTCCTTTTTTGTTTGCCTGCTCTTTTGTCATATCATAGTGCAGAATCAGGGTTTCCCTTAATTGATAACCGATATTGAATACCGGATTCAGCGCAGTCATCGGTTCTTGAAATATCATTGAAATTTCATTGCCGCGAATTTTACGGTATTCTTTCTTACTGAGGGTGCGCAGATTTTTATCTTCGAATGTTACTTTCCCGTCATATATTTCCCCATTGGCTGGTAAAATCCCCATTAATGCTAGAGATGTGACACTTTTGCCGCTACCGGATTCTCCAACAATCGCCAAAGTTTCACCTTGCTTAACGGAAAATGACACACCATTTACTGTAGAAATATATCCATCTTCAGTTTTGAAGCGCACTTTGAGATCTTCTATTTCCAACAAGTTTTTCGTCATGATCTCACCTTCTTTCAATTACTCTTTAATTTTAGGATCAAGTACATCTCTCAACCAATCTCCGAGAAAAATGACGCCCAGCACTGTAATGGTAATAGCAATACCTGGGAATGTGGCTACCCACCAGCTAGTTGCAATATATTCTCTGCCATCGCTCAGCATCAATCCCCAGGAAACGTCAGGTGATTGAATTCCTAATCCAAGGAAACTTAAGCTGGCTTCTAAAATGATGGTCGTCGCTACATTCAATGTCGCAATGACGATAAAAGAAGAAATGACATTTGGTAAAATATATTTCCTAATAATTCGCCCGTTTTTTGCTCCAATCGCTCTTGCTGAACGCACATAATCACGTTCTTTAACACTAAGTGTTTCACTACGCACCATCCTTGCATAAACAACCCACGAAGTTCCGCCGAGCACCAGAATTAAAGTGATCAAGCTTGGTCCCATCACGGCAAGGATAATAAGCATGAACAAGATATTCGGGATGGCCAATAAGGAATCGACTGTCCGCATTATAAGGAAATCCCAAAACTTCCCGTAGTATCCAGCAATCAAACCTAAGGCCATACCGATAGCCCCAGCCAGTAAAACCGCACTGATCCCAACTAATAGCGATATGCGGGAGCCGAAAATGATGCGGCTTAAAATGTCACGCCCCAAATTATCGGTGCCCAGCGGGAATTCCATCGTACCGCCAAGCCAAAACGGCGGCAATAAGCGGTCCACTACATTAGTTTGTGCCGGGTCATGTGGTGCTAGTACGGGAGCTAAAATGGCGATCAATACTACAGTCACTACAATTATCAGCCCTGCCATTCCTGTCTTGCTCCTCAACAAACTTTTCGCTAGCTTCTTCATGGAGCTCTTGTATTTTGTCGCCTTCGGCAGCGCTGTAGTATCAGTAAGTTGGGCCAAATCTGTCCCCCCCTTTAATCATATTTGATACGCGGGTCCAAGAATCTGTAAATCAAATCCGCTGATAAATTACTCAAAATAACAAATATCGCAATAATGAAAGTGGCTGCCTGAACCACTGCCATGTCGCGCAAGTTCACCGATTGAACAAGTAATTGTCCAAGACCAGGCCATGCAAAAACCGTCTCAGTAATCAAAGTTCCACCGATCAAGGTCGATGTTTGTAGAGCCATAATCGTCACTACTGGAATCAATGCATTACGGAAAGCGTGTTTATTGACGATAATCGCCTCGCCTAATCCTTTGCTTCTGGCCGTACGGATAAAATCTTGTCCCAAAATCTCCAGCATACTGGAACGGATCAACCGAGTCATTTCCGCTGCAATTCCGGTTCCTAAGGTCAGCGCTGGCAGCACTAAATGCCATAATGTACCTCGGCCCGAAACAGGGAATACCTGAAATGTCACTGATAGCAAGAGAATCAGCATAATGCCAAGCCAAAAGTTTGGCATTGCTTTTCCTAAAACTGCTCCACCTGTAATGAAGAGGTCAAAAAAGCTATTGCGCTTTACGGCTGACAAAATTCCGAGCGGCACCGAAATGATGACCGCAATAACCATCGATGCGATGGCCAACTCCAATGTGGCCGGCAGCCGCTCCATAATGAGCGACAAAGCATCGGTGTTATATCTGAATGAGTCCCCAAAATCCCCTTGTACCAAGTTCCCTAAATAAGTGAAATATTGAACAGGGAGAGGTTCATTGAATCCCAAAGATTCCCTCAATGAATCACGCTCTTCTGCAGTGGCTGTTTCCGGCAGCATCAAAGACACCGGATCTCCCGTTACTCTCACTAGTAAAAAGACAATAAGCGTGATAAGGAAAAGTACAGGAATGGTTTTTAATAAGCTTTTCAAGAAATACTTCATCTACATTCCTCCCTTATTGAAAAAAAGGAGGTTTCCCCCTCCTTTTTTCATCATTTCAATGTGATTGAATCAGCATAGAACATCTCGTTCAAGCGCGGCTCAAACTCCACTCGATCGTTGATGCCTGTAATGGCGTCAAGTTGGAATGTATAGATTTGCGGACGATCTTCTGCAATTATTTCTTGAGCTTCTTGGAACTGCTCGATTCGTTCTTCTGCATTCATGTTTTGCTCAGCTTCTAGAAGTAATTCGTTTACTTTTTCATTATCATAATCTGTTTCACCTTCTGCACTTTTAGTAGTCAAACGTTCTAAACCAAGTGAGGCATCAAACATCGAGTTGCCATAACCAATGTAAAAGATATCTTCAAACGAACGCTCTTGGTACCTCTGGGCAAATGCACTCCATTCAAGGAATTCCAAGTTAATCGTAATACCTACTTCCGATAACATCGCAGCCATCAGTTCGGCACTTTCTCTGTCTTTCAGGTAACGGCCATTCGGCGCACTCATCGTCAATTCCACACCATCCGCATATCCCGCTTCTGCCAATAATTCTTTCGCTCTTTCAGGATCGTATAAGGATTCGCCGTATAGATCTTCATTAGCACCAGTATTACCAGGTGTTATTCTTGTACGAGTTACAGTACCTGCGCCTTCAAGCAACGAATCGACCATTGCCTGTTTATCGATCGCCAAATCGATAGCCTCACGCACTTTCGGATCTCCTGTAACACTGTCTTCATCTGTTCGCAACACCATCATCATGACGCGCTGGGTCGGGGATTGAACGGCTGTCACGCCTTCAGTGGACTCAATTCGTTCCACATCGGTCGGTGGAATGTTTACCGCTACATCGACACCACCCGTCAATAGTTCAGAAACTCGTGTAGAGTCTTCCGGAATACTGCGGAAAACAACTTCTTCCCACTTCGGTTCGTCGCCAAAATAATCTTCATTGGCTTCGAGTACTAGGCGGTCATCTTTTCTCCACTCTTGTAATTTATAAGGGCCGGTCCCGACCGGTTCTTCAAGGAATACTTCCCAGCCTTCCTCTTCGATATAGTCTTTTGGCAAAATGCTTGATCCTAGACGCGACAAGCGGTTCAGCAATGCGGGCTCCGGGTTTTCCGTGACAATTTCAAATGAATAGTCGTCGATGACGTTCACTTCAGAGATTTGGTTATAGTTTCCGTGTTCAAGAAGTGTGTCGTCATTGGCTACACGTTCCAAGGTGAACTTCACGTCTTCTGCTGTGAGGTCCTCGCCGTTATGGAATTTTACGCCTTCACGTAATTCGAATGCCCACGTCCGGTCATCTACGTTCTCCCAGCTTTCTGCTAGATCACTTTGGAAGCCCTCTTCGCCTTCATTCGTTAGCAGATAGTTGAACATATTGACATGCACTGCTTCTGTTGAAGTCGTATTGTGGTCATGAATATCAAATGTCACAATATCTGTTCCGTTGGCGATCGTCAGTGTTTTGCTGTCGCTCGTTTCCACCGGCTCTCCTGCACCCGATTCACCCGCATCTTCCGATGAACAGCCTGCTATGACAAGGCCGCACCCTAAAACTGTTGTCCATACATACTTTTTCATTCCGCTTCCCCCTTATTTAAATAGTTATATGCAAATATGCTCAATACCGAAATGCCGTATAAAAAGGATTCTTCATCTACATTGAATTTTGTATTGTGGTTCGGGTAGGCGGTGTTATCGCCGCCGTTCGTGCCGAGCTGAAAAAAGACCGAGGGCACATGCTCCGAATAATAGGAAAAATCTTCCCCGCCCATCGAAGGCGGTGTCCGCTTAATCGACTCTTTGCCATACAAGCTTTCAATAGTGGATAACAGCTTTTCTCTGACCCCTGGATCATTTCTGTTTGAAGGAGTCACATGATGATAGTCCAAGGAAGAATCGCCGCCGAAACTTGTGGCGATGCCTTTCGCGATCATTTCGATCCGTTTCGGCATTTGTGCTCGTGTGTCAGGATTCAAAGTTCTGACTGTTCCTTTAAGTTTGACTGAATTAGGAATAATCGTCGCTTTGGTGCCCGCTTCTATTTGCCCGAAACTGATGACAACCGAATCGAGCGGATCGATTTGCCGGCTGACGATTTGTTGAAGCGAGACCAGTACTTGGCCAGAAATGGCGATAGGATCCACCGTTTTATGGGGATGCGCAGCGTGACCCCCTTGCCCGGTCACTTCCATTTCAAAAATATCCACCGCTGCGCAACTGTGTTCGGTTTTCGTTATCGCAAACATGCCCGTGTGGACAGTCGGGTGGACGTGCAAACCGGCCATGACTTCCACTTGCGGATTGTGGAGTGCTCCGTCTTCGATCATCGCTTTAGCGCCTGCCCCGATCTCTTCGGCGGGCTGAAAAACCAGTTTCATGGTGCCACCGGGTATACCCCTTTCCGCTAACACTTTGGCAACGCCTAATAAAATCGCTGTATGGGCATCGTGGCCGCACGTATGGGCCAGTCCATCATTGACGCTACTGTAGGATTCATCAATTTCATCCATCATCGGAAGAGCATCCATATCTGCTCTCAACCCTACGACAGGACCGCGTTTATTGCTGCGCAATATGCCGACGACGCCGGTTTTTCCGACTTCTTCTTGCACTTCGTAGCCCCAATTTCTCAGCTTTTCAGCGACGATTGCCGCTGTCCGAGTTTCTTCAAAAGCCAGTTCCGGATGTTGCCGCAAGTCTCTTCGTATTTCTACCACTTCTTTGAATACTGATTTTATTGAATCGTGCCAGTCCGGATGGGAATGCTTTAGGTCAGAA
>NZ_JAPEHT010000043.1 GCF_028823615.1 Planococcus sp. A6 | reverse complement strand
GCGCCTCCGTCCGCTCCACCGCGAACTGGAATCGCGTATTGGTTCGTGCGCCAAGAGCCGTCTTCCTCAATATATCCATACGCCGTATTTTTCGGCAAACGATCCAGGCGGAAATAACCCGAGTCCGACATATCCGCTTTCGCCAACACTTCCCGCTCGACGTAATCGGCGAATTCTTCGCCAGTCACTTGCTCGATGATCAGGCCGAGCGCAATATAGCCGGCGTTGTTATAGCGGAAACGCGCCCCCGGTTCTTCGACAGGCGGCAAGTCGCGGAACAATGGCACAAAATCAGCTGGCGTCTCCATCCGGTACATCGGAATCTCTTGCCATAATTGTTCGAAGGCATCCATCGCCTCTTCATCGAAGTAATCAGGAAGGCCTGATGTATGGCACAGTAGCTGGTGAACCGTGGCATTGAAATTCGGGAAAGCCTTCGGCAATAGCTCTGACAGCTTCGCTGAAAGTTCGAGCTTGTTTTGCTCCACCAATTGCAACACAGCGACGGCTGTAAAGATCTTGCTGCCGGACGCGATGCCAAAGCGGCTGTCGACAGCAATCGGCCGTTCATCCGCACGGTTCGCGAATCCCTTGGCAAGCGACCAATTTTCATTGCCGGCCATATGTGCAGTCCCTGAAAATGAGGCCGATTCCATTAAGTCGGAAACCGGATTATCTGCTTGCTTTTGCACCATATGCCCTTCCGCATCGATCTCGATCATCCGCCCGTCTGCAAGTTCGATTGCAAGCGGATGCGTTTCGCTTTTCAGCTTAGAGAAGAACCACGTACGTTTTGGCGGTACGAGCACCAGAAAATGGGGATCTTTGCCGAGAAAATTCAGCGTTGTCGCATCGATCCCTTTATTGCCGCGTACGGGAATTTCCATCCGTTCCAATGACTCGCCCACTTCCTTGACATATGGCGAAACGATGCCGACTTCACTGATGTCGAGCAAGGAATCGATTGTGAAATCATCCATGATGTCGACGTGACGCCGTCCGATAAACTCAACGATATTGCCGGCAGGATCCTGAAAATAGAAGGCATCGGAATTGAAATTCGAATAATAAATTTCGTCCATGCCTTCCTGGCGGTTCAGCTCAACGCGCGCACGCGCCCAGAATTTAGCCAAACTGAACTGGTTGCCTGGAATATTGATCGCATAATGGTAAAAAGACGCTCGGTCCGACTGGCGGAATTCCAAAACGGACGTGCCGATTGAAAGCGCAAAGCTCGTGTCGTCTTCTTCAACAATCCGGAAGCCCAACTGGTATTCATAAAACCCTTTCATTTCATCCAAACGGTTTGTGTACAGTATCACTTTCTTGAACATGTCCTCACCTCTTCTCTCAGCATACCGAAAATGGTCAGAATTTTCCTCTTTTTCGTCGCACAGAAGCCGGCCTTTTGACATTTAAAGACAAAAAAAGCGAATGCATCTGCTGCATTCGCCTGTTACCACCGATAATCGAGCCGGACCATATCCCGGCACTGCAAGCCATTTTCAAAAATCGGCTCTTCGTAATGGCGGGTGAAAAAATTCCGGTCGATCGATTTCATGCGGAAACCGCATTTTTGGTAGAGCGCCAATTGTGCCAAACTTGAATTTCCTGTGCCAATCTCCACAGCCGAGAAACCCAGTTTTTTCGCTTCTTTGAGAGCTGAAAACACTAAGCGCTTGCCAAGGCCTTTGCCGCGCTCAGACTCAGCGAGGGCAATGTTTTTGATTTCAGCGGTATCCGAATCCAGCGCAGTCAAGACGAACACGCCCATGACGGTTTCCTGCTGTTCGGCGATAAAGCAATGGCCGCCAGAACAATAGTCGCGAACCAATTGCTCAGAAGGATCCGCTTCCAGCAACAGGCCGAGCGGCAATTCCTCGTGCATTCCCAATTTTCGGATATTCATTATTTTCGCTCGCTGAATCCTTGGTCGAGCAGATAATCTTCAGCGTCATCGAAAGTGCCGAAACTTTCTTCGAGGTTTTTACCTGTGTAGATATTCCAGAAAGGTTCTTCGTAGACAAGGTCGAGTTTTTCACCTTCTCTATTGGTCCACCGCTTGTCATATGGCGGTTCCGGTTCCTGGCCCAAGTAATCAATCGAATCGGCGATGATGCTGCGCAACTGGCTCGCTGAAAAATCGCGGATATTGACCAAGCCGCGGTTGTCCGCTTCGTATTGCGGTAAATCACCGACGAAGACAAAACCGTTGCCGTTCGGGTGAAGGTGATAGACCACGTTTTTCTTATCATAGAGGCTTTCTTCAAATTGGAAGTTGACTCGTTTCATCGACACTTCTTTTCGTGTCAGTTCCGGAAACGCTTCGATCACTTCTAGTTTTTGCTCAAATGTCAGCACTGGACATCCCCATTTCTTCTTTGGATTTCTGACTTCAGTATAACATGCATACGGCATGCTTCGCCGTTTGCGAAATAATAGAAAAAGGGCTGCCACTAAGACAGCCCTTAAAACTTAATTTTTCTTTTTCAATCCGAATGGCCACCAAGCGCCGCCCGCAAATGAAACGGTAATCGCCGGCACGAGCAGCGGCAAGACGATCAAGCCGTAAAGCAGTAAGCCTGTGATGACGATGGTTGCGATCTGCATCAGGCTGAGCACTCCGGATGGCAGCATCGCGCCAAACGTTCCGGCGAGCAAAATAGCGGCCGTGATGATGACTGTCCCCATTTTCGCCATCGACCGGTGCATCGCTTTCGAGAAGTCTGCAGCCGTCAGGGCTTCTTCACGGTAGCGATCAAGTAGGAAGATCGAGTAATCGATGCCGAGCGAGACGAGCATGACAAAGCCAAAGAACGGAACGGCCCAGGTAATGCCGTCATAACCGAGCCATCCGACGAAGATCAGCTCGGTGATCGCAATCGAACTGTAATAGGTTAATAAGAGAGAGCCGATCATAAACAGCGGCATGATGAAAGAACGCAACAGCACTGCCAATACCACGAACAAACTGATGAGCATAATGCTGACTGTACGCGTAAAATCACTCTCGGAGATGTCCTTCAAGTCGCTATTGATACTTGGCACCCCACCGTATGCAATGTCCACGTCTTCAAGAGGCGTACCGTTAATGCTTCTCTCAGCCGCTTCTTTTAAATTCGTGACGATGTCAATCGCTTCCGGAGAATAGGGATCTTCTTCGAGCACCACTTCCATCAACATGCCTTCGCCATCGGCAAATGCATACTGATCAAGCAGCGGTTCCAACTCTTCTTGTTCCAAAGTGCCTTCAGGCAGGTAAATGCCTGTGCCGCGCACCGCTTCGCTATCGCTGATGCCTGTCAGTGTATCGGCGATTTCAGTCAAGCCGTCGCTGATTTCCGTAAGGCCGTCTGATGAAGCGCCGACGCCTTGCGCAAGTTCCCCGATGCCAGCAGCTAATTCATCGTATTGGCCAGCGCCGCCGTTTAAGCCTTGTTCAATTTCTGAAAGTCCGGCATTCACTTGAGCGAGCGCACCGACCGTCTGTTCAATATTGCCGGTCTGCTGGAGGCCGCCTGAAATCTGTTCAAGCTGCCCGTTCACTTGCGACAAGCCTGCAGCTGACTCGCGAAGGCCAGCGCCTCCTGCCTGTCCACTGATCGTTTCCAGGTTCGTTTCAATTTCACCAAGGCCGGCCTGGACTTCGCCGATACCGGCATTCGCTTCTTCAAGCCCTTCTGCAATAAGGCCCAGCTGATGATCGACGAAAAATTCATCAATCACCGAACCGGTAGGGCGCGTAATGGCACGAACCATGTCGACACCTTCAACTTTTTCCATATCCTGCGCCAAAGCATCCAGATACGGGATCGTTTCTTCTGCCGTCAGGCTTTCTTCGCCTTTAATGACGACTTGGACCGGCATCGTATTGCCTGCACCGAATGCCGATTCAATGGCATCGAGGCCTTTTACCGATTCATAATCCGAACTGATTTCGTCTACTGTATTAAATGAAAGGTCATTATTATAGGAGAACAACAAAGGAACGGTAATAGCCGCCACAAGCAGCATCGACCAAAGTGGACGGTTAACGGACAATTTGCCGATCCAAATCCACAATTTGCTGTCTTTATGTGAAGCTGAGCCCTTGCTTGGCCAGAACAGCTTGTCTTTTAGCACCGCCATGAAAAACGGCATGACGGTAAACAGCACGACAAGGAGGACGGCGATGCCGACTGCGACAGCAACGGCCGATTTGAAAATCGGGAATTCCGCAAAGCCGATAGCCGCAAATGCGATAAAACCGGAGAATCCACTGATGAACAAAGTCTTCCCTGCCGTCCGGTACGTATTCAGAATCGCTTCTTGCACATCTTTTCCTTCTGTCAGTTCTTCTTTATAACGGCTGAGCAGCAAGATGCAGTAATCGGTCCCGAGACCGAACAGAATCGCCACCAGGAAAATCTGCGTGTAATTCGATACCGGGAAGCCGAACCAATCGATGAAAAATGCCACGAGCGATTGGCTGAGCAAATAGCTGAGCCCTACCGCCACAAGCGGGATGATTGGCGTGATAAACGAACGGAATACCGCCAACAGCAAGCCGAAAATCAAAACTACCGTGATGATCTCGGTTTTCTTCAGGCCTTCCTGCGCACTGGTGTTAACGTCTTGGTTGATGATTGCTTCACCCGTCAAGTAGACGGTTAAATCGTCGGGCACAATCGTTTCACGGATTTCATCCGCGAGTGCCGCCGCTTCTTCGTCCGTCCCTTCAATTGATACCGGAAGCAAGACCGTCTGTCGATCTTCTGCAACCAATTGCGCTTCCAGTTCTTCATTTTCAAATGGATCCAATACGGTCGTCACCGGATCGCCGAGCGCTTCGATTTCCGCTCTCATGTCCGCGATCTGCTGCTCGCTTGTTTCATCGAGCGCTGAATCCAGTTCGATCACCAATGAAATCGCCTGCCCCGATACATCAGCCGATTCCAGTATCGTTGCCGCACGCTGCGAGTCCGCTTGTTCGGACAATTGGAACGAGCCTGCTTCTTCCGCTTGTTCCGTTAAGTTTGGCGCCACTAAAAACAATGCCGCCGTCAATACGATTAGCCCGATCATGATTGGCCATTTTAATTTCAGTATCGTTTGCATCCCTTACACTCCATCCGTTTTCATGATTGCGCTGAGCTTTCTGAAAATCACCAAAAATTGATCGATCTCCTGGTCGTCGACTTGTTCCGACATCAGTTTTTCCAAGTACTCCGCCAGAACTTTATCTGACTCCTCGAGGACCGATTTTCCAGCATCGGTCAATTCAAGCAGCTTTTCCCGCCGGTCTGCGGTCTGGACGACTTGAATCAATTCTTTTTGCAATAGTTTTTTCGTCCGGTTCGAAACGGCGCTTTTATGTACACCCTGTAGCACCGCAAGTCTTGCCGATGTGATTTGGCCTTCTTTGCCAATCAATTTCAGCGACTGCATCTGCTCAGGGGAAAACTCTTCCCATAACGGATTGTCCACCGAACGGATGACCCGTTCCGTCCCGTAAAATAATACTTCCTGAAACAATTCGACCGCTTCTTTAATGCGCATATCCATAAATGGTTTACCCCCTCAACTAATAGTAGTTTAGGGGGTAAACCATTTGCCGTCAAGCAATTCGCCATAAGAAAAACGCCCGAGCGGATTTCCTGGCGCCTTGCGTAAATATTTTTGACGATCGTTTTCACTACCGCGTAGAACGGGATCGCCAAAATAATTCCCCAAATGCCCGCGATGTTCCCGGCTGCCAGAATCAAAGTGATGACTGTCAGCGGGTGGACGTCGAGTGCATTGCCCATGACGTTCGGGGTGATGAAATTGCTCTCAATCTGCTGTGCAATCAACATGATGATCGCGACGTAAACCGCCATGATCGGATCCTGTACCAAGGCAATCAGCATCGCAGGAATAACCGCAATGTATGGCCCGAGGAACGGGATGACGTTCGTCGCCATTCCGATCAACGCCAATAATAGCGCATAATCTAGGTCGATGATCAAATAGCCGATCAACAGCATGAGCCCGACCAAGAAGCTGACGAACAGCTGCCCTTGGATATACGAGCGCAGCGTATGGTCGATATCTTTCAATGTCTTGATGACCCATAGCTTGCGCTGTCCGCTGAAAAAACCGGAAATGAACGGCACGAATTTCCGATGGTCGATCAATAGGTAGATCAGGAAGAACGGAACGAGCACCAGCGTAATGACGCCCGAGATGAAGCTCGTAAGGAACGATACGACCCATCCGCCGATATCCCCGATGCGGTCGCCGATCTGGCCACTCATGTCATTGATTTGTTCTTCCAAGGAATCCGGCAAGCGGTCGCGCTGGGCCAGCAGATACTGCGTATAATCTTCAACGTCATTGATAATGCCCGGCGCGTTGTCGACAAGTGAGTTGACTTGCTTGGTTACCATCGGCCCAACCATTGCAAATAATAGATAAAAGACCAAAACAATCAAGAGAACGATAGTTAAGATGGCGGCCCATTTCGGGAATTTGCGGTTCTCCAAAAAGTACAGCAACGGACGCGTTAAATAAAACAAGACGCCCCCGAGAAGCAGCGGCACGAAAATCGTTCCCGCAATGATAAATAACGGGTCGAAAATCCCTTGGACTTCGATGAATAAACGAATGATGACCAGTGTCAGGATGATTCCGACGCCTGCTTGAAACCATAATTTATTTGTCACCTATTACACTTCCTTTCTTCCATGTGTATACCCAGTTTATCATGATTATATGGTATTATATGTTTTTGTGTAGTGTGAACTTTTTTAAGCACTGCGCGTCTTATGACTGTAGATATGAGAATGAATAGAATTTGGAGGATACATACAGATGGAACAATTATGGCTTACAATTAAATTCTTGCTGCTTGGGCTATTCCAAGGGCTTACGGAACCGATCCCGATTTCTTCGAGTGGCCACTTGCTGATTGCGCAGTATTTTCTAGATGTTGAAATCGAGGGCAGCAATTCGACTTTTGCTTTGCTCGTCAATAGCGCCTCCCTGCTCGCCGTCTTGATCATTTACCGTGACGACATTAAATTACGCCGGAAACGCGGCGCGATTTCATGTTTGTCGTTTACTTGGTCGTTGCGACCATCCCGGCAGGCATCATCGGCGTCTTATTCCAGGATACGATTGACTCCTACTTGTCGACGATCGTTACTGTCGGTGTCACCTTGGTCATCACCGGTCTGGCCTTATGGCTGATCCGCAATATGCGTGGCCAGCGCAAAGATGGCAATATGACGATGAAGGATGCCATCATCATCGGCGGCGCACAGGCAGTCGCATTGATTCCCGGTATCAGCCGCAGCGGTGCAACGATTGTTGCCGCTATGGCACGGGGCATTAACCAAGAGACAGCGTTGCGCTTCTCCTTCCTGCTGTTCATCCCAGTCAGTTTGGGCGGGGCTGTGCTTAGCATCACCGACATCATTAATGATGATAATTTGTCGACGATGGCGGTGCCGTATATCATGGCATTCATCGGCTCTCTCGTCGCTTCGTACTTCTCGCTGAAATGGTTCATGAACATCATGGCAAAAGGCCAGCTGAAGTATTTTGCGATCTACTGCTTTATCGTCGGCCCACTCGTCGTGCTCGCTTGGTTCTTGTTGAACTAATTAAAAAAATCCCTCTATTGCGCAAATGCAATAGAGGGTTTTTGCTTAGCGATTAAAGAAGTTTGCCGTGAAATACGGCTGCTTGTCTGAATTGAAGGCGACGCCGACACCAAGATAGCCGAAGTCGGGCTTGACGATGTTTTCCCGGTGTCCCATCGAGTTCATAAGCCCTTCGTGGGCGAAGACGGCGCTATACTGCCCGTACGCCAAGTTCTCACCGGCGATAAAGAACGTAATGCCATCTTCTTTCATGCGGTCAAAAGGTGATTGGCCATCTGGGTTGGTATGGCTAAAATAACGCTCTTCAGCCATTTCTTGGCTATGGTCACGCGCCGTCTCCATCGTTTCACCATCCCATTTCAAGAGCGGCAACTCACGCTGGATTCTCGCTGAATTGGTTAGCTCGAACAATAAAAATTCATAGCCTTCCTTCACTTCCGGTGACGGCTCCGCATAAATCTCGCCGCGCTGCTCTTCCAAATCCTTGTCGATAACTTGGACCGCCGTGACCGTATCCCCTTCGTGAACGTCATAAAAAACCGTTGTATAGGAATCCGCTGTTTCAAACAAATCGTACTCATCGCGCGAATCCAGAATATATTGCACACGCCCTTTTTGCAGGCTCGTCAGCGGTGTCCCGAACAACTCACGTACTTGTGCTTTGGTCGAATCCATCGAGAAGCCTTCCGTAGAAGAGATGAGATCCTGGTTGGTGAACATGCCGTTGACCTCTCCGTTCTCATCGTAGGACAACAATACATAATTCTGGTAATCCTGATGATAGCTATGCCAATCGGTTCCGTATTCATTTTCCATTAGACGCAACGGCAAGCCAACTTTTTGCTGGGCTTGCTCCTTGCTCATGCCAAGTGTGACATTATGGACCGCCACCATGGAATCCGTATCGGATAGCTCTGGTTTTGCGACCGCTTCAGGCAAGGCGGCTGAGCTTTCTGTCACCATCGCCTGCAGTTGATGGCTGATGCGCGTCGTGAAATATTTGGCTTCATCGAGCGCTTTGGAAACATCCGTGTCAGCTGTTACATTTCCGATTACTTCATCCACCGAGTCCAAAAAGCCCAGGTCGACATATTCTTCGACAGACGCCTCCCATACTGGGCGGGTGAAAAACAACAAGACTATGAGCAACAGGATGCCAAACAATTTCCGCACACGCATCACCTCTTTCTCTTCATTTCAGTGTAATCGCAAAAGCGAAATCCGGAAAGCAAAAAGCCTTTTTTACTTTTTCCCTTAAATAAATACCAAAAGCGGACAGGAAAAGGAGTGCTTTTCACTGTCCGCTTTGCCATTTTCATTTGTTAAGCTTCCACATTGTGTTCGCTCGTAATATCGGTTTTCTTCGGTGAACTAAACCAAAGCGTAAACAATAAGCCAATCGTAAATGTAATCAGGCTAGTCACTAAAGTCATCGGATCGGCCGCAAAGCCAGGGAATACGACGAACAGCGAGCCAAGGATCAAACCGATGATGGCCGCATACGTCACATACGTAAAATGCTCCAGCAAATAGCTAATCGCTTTACTTGAGACGACAAACCCGACCATGACGCCGGCACCGATTGCCAAGACGATTGGTAAATTCAATGTCGACAAAGCGTTGATGGCCGTCGAATAAACACCGATCAACAACAGGATGAACGAGCCGCTGATGCCAGGCAGTAGCATCGCCATGCTCGCGATCCAGCCAGAGAAAAATAGCAGGAAGAAGGTCGGCAAGCTTAACTCCGTAATCGGTGCGACATTGTCATCGGTCTGGATAAATGCCATGGAAGCAAGCGCTGCCCCGATGACCAGCAAGATGACCAAATGGCGCGCCGTGAAATTCTTTTTCACTTCCGCTTGCTTCATGATATAAGGCAAGACCCCGAGGATTAGCCCCATGAAGAAAAATTGCGTCGCTTCGTAATGGTTTTCCAGCAAAAATTCGATAAATCGGCTGAATAATAATAAGGTGATGACAATCCCTATGCCAAGAGGCACGAGAAAGCCTAGCTGTTTTTTCCATTCGCGGCTGAAAAAGCCGCTGATCGATTCAAGCAGGCGATCATAAATCCCAAGAATAAAGGCAATCGTTCCGCCGCTGACTCCCGGAATCAAATCGCTGATGCCCATCAAAATACCGCGGTATATATTTTTCCATTCCATTCGTTCAATCTCCTCGTTTCAAAATCACTTTTAACAGTATAGCACGCAGAAACAGGAAACTCGAGCCGAATTACCGCAAGAGCGCACGTGCCTGATCCATCATGGAAGAGACGATTTCCGCCGCGCCTTCTTCCTGCGTCATTGCTCCTGTTGCCTGACCTGCCCATAACGACATAAATTCTGGATTGCCGGCTTTTGCCGCAGCCCCCCGAATTTCTTTCGTTACTGTATTATGGGACGGAAATGACAGCGGCTGGGTTCCCATGGATTCGAATTGTTCGATGAAACGATTTTTAATTCCGCGCGCTGGTCGCCCCGAGAAACTTTTGGTCACGACAGTGCTTTCCTCATCGCTGTCAAAGATCGCTTGTTTATACGCCTTATGCGCACCCGATTCCTTCGCTGCAACAAAACGCGTTCCGACTTGAACGAGCGCCGCTACCAGCCCGCGCCCGTCTGCGATGCCGCCAGCCGCAATCACCGGCACGTCCACAGCATCTGCGACTTGTGGAAGCAATGCCATCAAGCCGACTTGCGCGCCCATCGGATGCCGGTCAAATGAAAAGCTGCCCCGATGCCCTCCTGCTTCACTGCCTTGTGCCACGATAGCGTCGGCTCCTTTGCCTTGCGCTTCTAACGCTTCCCCAACAGTCGTCGCCATGGTGATGACGGTAACGCCTTGTGCTTTGGCAGAAGCCATATGTTCAGGCGGCAGCGAACCGAACGCCGTGCTAATGATCGGTACGTTCATTTCCAGACAAATGCGAAACAACTCTTCCCCATGATCTGGAGAGCGGTATTCAGCGTTTTGCTCTTCAATTGCAAGTTCCTTGTAGATTGGCTGCAGCGCTTGTTTCACTTCATCGATTCGTGAGAAATCATCTTTTGGCACAGGCGCGAACAAATTGACGGCAAATGGCTTGTTAGTCCGTTTGCGTATTTCTAAAATATCCTCCCGCAGCTTTTCAGGTGCCAAATAGGCAGCACCGAGCGTTCCCAAACCGCCTGCATCCGAAACTTCCGCCACCAGTTCAGCAGTGGTCGGCCCCCCTGCCATTCCTGCCTGAATGATCGGATACTCAATCCCGAGCAATCGGCAAATGTCTGTATTCAATGAAATCATGCTTACCCCTCCCTTTCACACTCTTACCTATCAGTATCCCAGTCTTTAGGATTTCTTCAACCGGGAACCTTTTCCGAACGGTCTGCGTTCTAAATATCAGCATCTATGAGAAGGCGGGATTGAATCATGAAAGGCTTCCTTTCGTTACTTGGCATCACGTTGATTGCCGCATTTTGCGGATTGATCCTTTTGGGCTTTTACAATGAACCTTTTGAAGACTGGCAAAACCAGGAGCGGCTCCAAGCTTATACGGAAACAAGAGATCACGTAATGCCCGAACAAACGGGCAACGTCCAACAAGCCGTTGCGCCTGGGCGCTCTACACAAACCTTATTATACGCGGATGCATCCGCTTCGTGCCCTGCACCTTAATGCAAAAAATCCCCGAGACACCAAGTCCCAGGGATTTTCTTATGCGGTTAAAATGCAGATTCGGTTGCCGGATGGGTCAGCGGTTTCGAGCGTTGTCCCTTCCATGCGAACCTCAGCGCCGTATGCCTGCAAGCGGTCACGCATGGCCAGTTGTGCTTGTTCATCTGCGACACGGATGACATAATACCCAAGACCTGCCGTCTGATCCGGCAAGGCCGGAATGCCTGTGCCATTCCAGATATTCAATCCGATATGATGGTGATAGTTTCCATCAGAGACAAATAGCGCTTGATTGCCGAGGTTCGCGACCAAGCCGAAGCCGATCGCGCCGGTATAGAAGTCGTGCGCTGCCTGAAGATCCGACACATGGAGATGGATGTGCCCGAGCACCGTGCCCGCCGGCATGCCGCTCCATTTTTCGCCATTTGATGCTTGCGCAACTTCCTGGACATCGAGCGGATCGACCGTCATGTGAACCTGATCTCCGCGCCATTCCCATTCACCGGGTTCGCGGTCGCGGTAGATTTCGATGCCGTTCCCTTCAGGATCCGATAAGTACAACGCTTCGCTCACTTGATGATCGGAAGAACCGATCGGAATCCGTAACTCATGAAGATGGAGCAGTATTTTGCCGAGTTCTTTCCGGTCGGGCAATAGTACCGCGAAATGATACAATCCGGCAAAGCGGCCGGCTTTCGCCTTGAACTCCGGCGCGGATTGGAGCGTCAGGATCTCTTCCCCGCCTACCCCGAGAACGGTCTCGTTTTCCTTTTCTTCGATGGTTTCAAACCCCAACACTTCCGTATAGAAACGACTCATTTCCGGCAAATCCAATACTTTCAAAGTTAAGCTTTCTACATAGCTTACAGGCTTTTGATGAAAATTCATTACAATTCCTCCATCTACTTACTATTTGTAACTGATTATATTTTAATAACCTAGTTACGTCAAGTCATCTGTTTTTTCATTCCTATACAGATATGCTATTATGAAGAAAAAGGAGCGGTGAACATGAAAAGCCAGGAAATTTGCCCACGGTTTGAAGCAGCTATCTCCTTATTGGGACAGCGTTGGACAGGGCTGATCATCCATCAATTGATGGACGAGCCCAAACGCTTCGGCCAATTAACGGAAGAAATCGGAATTAGCGGCCGCCTCCTGTCAGAACGGCTAAAAAACTTAGAAGGAGACGGCTTGGTCGAACGCACCGTCCACCCTGAGACCCCTGTTAGGATCGAATATTCGTTGACCGAAAAAGGCGCTTCGCTGCAGCCGGTCATGAAGGAAATCGAGCGCTGGTCACAAAATTGGATAGAGCCTGCAGAGACGGTGGAAAGCACTCCATGAGGAGGATTTCCGCTATCTTTTTGCCCATTACCATAGACAGAATATTCTAATATCTGTTAATGTAAAAGTATAAATGGCGGAGGAGGCGTATGCGTATGTCGATGTATTCCAATATGACCTATGAGAACGACACGCGGAAAATTGACAAGGCATTGAAGAAGTACGAAGAGAAAAAGAACGCCGCATTGGTACTGCTCGCAGAAATCGATATGCTCAACAAAATGGAAGATGTGGAAGATACGATCCTTTGGAAGCAAAAGTCGATGAAAGAAAAACTCATCGCAGCCGAACGTCAACGGCGGGATGTCGAGGAAATGCTGATCAATTATATTGGCAAATACGACGACCGTGACTTGCATCGCTACACCGAACTGCTCGAGGAACTGAAAAAAGACAAACCGAAATGACAAAGGCAGGACTGAAATCAGTCCTGCCTTTGTTTCGGTTTGCCTTTGTTGTCGATCGAACGGAGAATATCGCCGGTCCAGCCTTTTTGCTTGAAGTACAAATAAAGCATAAATGTAGAAATCAAGATGACAGCAATCGACATTACATAGCCGTATCTTAAATCAAGCTCCGGCATTATACGGAAATTCATGCCCCATAAAGCGCCCCATGCCATAACCGGAGTAAACAAAGTCGTCAGGACAGTCAAGGTTTTAACGATTTCATTGCCTCGGTAATTGGCGACGACATTTTCCATATCGACCATGTTCCTGATTTCATCTTCATAAGATTCAACGAGCATGACACAGCGATCAATCCGCTTAGCGGTCCGCTTATACTCTCTACCTTCATGGATATCGCCACCGAAGGTCTCTTCAATCGCCATGCTAATTTCCCGGAAGCCCATGATCAAATGCTTCCATAACAAGATTTCGTGCCGCACTTCCTCGATGCTTTCTAGGGTTTTGCGGTTATTATGTTCTTTGATATTCCATAGCAAGTGATGAAGACGCTCTTCAAACCCATCGATTTTATGCAACACCGAACCGACCATGCCCCAGAGCAGGATCATCATCACTTCGATCGGCGATTCTGCAACTTCCATCTGCTGGATCATCAAATGCCTCGGCATGTCCAAGTCTTCCTCGAAGTCGAGCGTACTGGTCACCAATAGTTCTGGTGACACATAAAAGTGAAAGACATCCTGCGCATCTCGCGCATGGCGGCTTTGTTTATAAATCAATGAACCCCATAAGACTTCCTCGCCGTTTTGGGAAGTGTCGGCATGAAGAATATTGACGGTTAAGCTTTTCGATTGATCGATCCATTGCTGCAATTTCGGATTATCTGTCAGCAATTGGCGAAAATCTGCTGCTTCCATCGCATTCTCTTCTTGCCACACTGCATTCGCAAATTGATGCCGCGGCATAGGCCTCCCCCCTTTCTTCCTGATGAACAGGTTTCGAAACCTCCCTTATCCAAACCACATGAAAAAATGCCGCTCTATTGTAAGCGGCCGGTTGATTTAGTCATTCTGCTTGTCATCCGGTGTCTGGTCCCGGTATCTTTCGTTGGAGTTTTCTTCGTATTCCAACTCCCTGTCCGGCATGGGATTCAATTCTTTATCCGGCGGCTGATGGCGGTCCGGTTCCACATCCGGCAGCAGTTTCTCGCCCTCTTTGTATTTCCGTTCCTTATCCATGCGATCGCCCTCCCGATAACTTGGTTTGTAGTTCTTTACCCCAGCCTCATTTTTTTAAATCCTGCTGAACTCAAGCTGTAACAAGCGATTTGAAAAGCTCCAAATCATCCGGGTAGGCAAGATCGATCTTTTCAATTTCATCGATAGATTTCCAAGCGATATCTTCAATCAAAAAATCATCTTTCGGGATGGTGAGTTCGCCGCCTGTCACTTCAACACGAAAATACTGCAAATCAAATGACACGGCAGCATTTTCATAATTGCCGTCTCGCGTTTTTAAGATTTCTCCTGCTTTGACCGTCAATCCCGTCACTTCCTCGAATTCACGCTCACAGCATTGCTCAAGTGTTTCGCCCGCTTCCATGCCGCTTGCAGGAACCGACCATTTGCTGTCTTCTTCGGGTGCTTTCATGAGCACCAATAAAATTTCGTCACGTTCATTTACACAGACGCCAGCAGCGCCTTTCCAGTTTGCCATTTCCATCAAATCTCTCCAATCGCCTTTTTCTCAATTTCCTGGACCATCGCCTGTTTTCCATTTATGTATTGTTCGATGTCCAAAGGATATTGTTGCGCTAACTTTATCTTTAATTCACCATACGCTGCTGCCACTTGCGAATTCGCTTTCAAAAAATCACGGAATGCCAGATGGCGAAAAATTTCAGGATTCCCCTGCCCATGACAATGGACGTGGTGCGTACGTTCATTGCCGCCACGTTCATAATAACGCCTCCCCGGCAGCCCGTTTTCACCTTTTGACTGATAACCAAGGTGTCGGAAATCCTCTTCAAAGCGGTCTAAGGCTTCTATATCGGAAGCGATCACGAGCAAATCAATCACCGGCTTGGCAGCAAGGCCTGGTACCGCGGTACTGCCAATGTGCTGCACATCCAGGCAGTCGGATTCGAGCATTCCACGGAGTTCTGCTGCTGCGTTTTCAAACTCAGCCGGCCACCCCTCGTCATATGCAATTACAGTCACTTTGCGCATTCTCTTTCACCTCCGATGCAACTCAAAAAATCACCTTTCCCCAAATGGCAGCCCTTCGACTCCCATTGTACAAGAAAAGGTGATACAGCAAACGGGAGTTTACCCATTCGTTAAATTTAAAGAATGATTTCAAAAACAGGTAATGAGGAAATTCACCCTATTTTTTTGCAGCGTGCTGTTCCAAAACGAGCCGATGCGTAACGTCCGGCAAACCGACGTCGCCCGAGAAGCCGTTAGCACGGTAAAAGGAATCTGCTGAAGCGGAATCCGTCCGCACCACCAGCTCACTAAATTGGCCTTTTGCATAATCAATAATGGTTTGCAGCAATTTCGTCCCGATTCCTTCTCTTCTCACTGCTTCCGCAATGTAAAGGCGCCGCAGCCTGCCTATGCCTTCTTTCGTGGAATAAGGATCCCTGTTCAGCCCGCCGATTGCCACCAATTTACCATGCGGATCGAACACGCCATACAACACTTCACCTTGTTGGTCGAAGCGATTGCTTCCGTCCTCGTACTGATCGACAAGCCTCCTCAGGAAACGGTATCCTTCAGATTCACTTTCCTCCACAAGATCCCTAGCATCCACTTCGCGCAAGTCTTCGATTTCTCTGATTTCCATCGGCATTTTTATGTCCTCCTTTTTAGTAAGCAATACAGGAAAAGGGCTGGCCCAAATCATATCATGATGTTTTGGGCAGCCCTTTTTTCTTTCCATTATACAGTCGTATCTTCCATGCGTTCGTTCCGTGCTTCCATTTTCTTCACCACATAAATACTGGCTTCATAAAGCCCAGCCATCGGAACCAAAACCAGCAGCTGGCTAAGAAAGTCCGGTGGTGTGATCAGGGCGGAAACAATCGCTAAGCCAAGATACGACCATTTCCGGACTTTCTTCATCGATCCAGACGTCAAGACACCGATCGATGACAAGAACAATGCCAAGATAGGCATTTCGAATAGTAAGCCAAGCGGAATCGTGGTCATGATCAAGAAATGAACATACTCGTTTGCCGAAATCATTACATCAAAATTCGCTGCCCCTAGGCCGATCAGGAATTGATAGCTCAACGGGTTGACAATAAAATAGCCGAAAGCGACACCGAATACAAACAATAACAGCATAACCGGCGAATACAAACCGAGAAATCTCGCTTCGGTTTCTTCAAGTCCCGGTTTGACGAACTGCCAGATGAAATGGATCAAAAACGGCAGCGACAAGCCGAGCGCCATCGTGGCGGAAATCGACGTATAGAATTTCACGACTTCGAGCGGGCCGAGAATCACCAGGTCATTGCCTTTTACCACATAAGGAAACCAGAAATTCAGTGTGGAAAATACAAGCAATAAGAAGAATAGGAAGACTATGGCACTTTTAATTAATTGCTTCCGCAAGTCCCCCAGATGGTCGACTAAGGTCTCCACTCTGTCTTCCGGCTCTTCAGGGGGTTTTTGGCCCCCTCCCGGATTCGGCTCTTTCGGCGCGCCTCCGGTCTCATGTTCCGTTCCGGAGTCAGCTTTCTGCTTTGCCTGTCCCGCCGGATCTTCGCTCGCCTTTTTCTTATGCAAGGGACTGATCAGATTGTTTTCTCCGTACGGATCCATTTAACCACCTTCATAAACTTTCGGTTTTATTCGTTTCTGCTGTTTCTTTTTTGTCTTTTTTATCTTTATCGTCTTCATCATCATCGTCCATTAGCCCTTTCGTCGAACGTTTAAATTCTGCGAAAGTCTTGCCGACGGCCCCACCGATTTCCGGCAGTTTCTTCGGACCGAAAATAATCAACACGATGACCAAGATGATGATCAAGCCTGGTACACCGATTGAAGCTATTCCACCCATATCTTTTCCTCCTCACGAATTAAACTAAAGAACCGCCTTCTTGGCTGTACTTGATGACGCCTTCTGCACAGCGATATGCAAGTGCTCCTACTGTACCGGTAGGGTTATAGCCGCCGTTGTGCGCGAAGTTTCCGGCACCTACAACAAATAGGTTTTCCATATCCCAATGCTGCAGGTAATTGTTCACAACACTTGTTGCGGGGTCTCCCCCCATAATGGTACCGCCTGTATTATGTGTCGTTTGATACGGGACAATGTCGTAATCGGAAATCGGTGATCTGCCGACGACCGTTTTCGCGCCCATTTCCTGCATGATTTCAGAAGTTCTTTCCGTGATGTATTTATGCAATGCACGGTCCTGGTCTGTAAAGTTGTAAGTCAATTGCAAGAGCGGCATTCCATAAATATCCTTGTAAGTGCCATCAAGCGTCAAGTAATTGTCGCGGTGCGGTATTGATGCGCCCTGTGAGCCAACTGACAATGTCCGGGTATAGTTTTCGATGGATGCTTTCTTGAAATCCGCACCCCAAGCTGGCGTATCGGGAGGCAGCGGATTTGAAGCGATCGGACGTGAACCGGTTTGAGTCATGGAAATACTGCCTCCGTGAATAAAGTCAAGATCGCTATGGTCGAAAGCATCGCCATTGAAATCATCTATGGTCATGCCAAGCGCTCCCGCTCCCATAAAGACATTCATCTGATCCTCGAAAAAGCCGGAAGCACCTGGAAGAATTTGGTATGCGTAGTTTTTCCCGAGTGAACCTTGACCTGTTTCCGGATCGTACATTTCACCAATTTCCGAAACCATCAAAAGCTTGGCGTTGTTCATGACATAGCTTGTCAATACGACGACTTCCGCCGGCTGAATGAACTCTTCAAAAGTTACTGTATCGATGAAGCGTACGCCTGTTACACGATCGCCTTCTTTCAATACTTCCACTACGTTCGCCCCGAAGCGGATATCGTAGTTGCCAGTTTCACGCGCAGCAGGAACAACCGTAATTTCAGGTGATGTCTTTGCGCCGTACTCACAACCGAAACGTTCACAGAATCCACAATACTGGCAAGCAGCGATTTGCTGGCCATCCGGATTCTCATAAGCTTCCGACAAGTTGGCGGAAGGCATCATGAACGGCGTATAGCCGAGATTGCTAGTAGCCGTCTCAAACTTCGACAGCAAAGGTGTCTTCTTCATCGCAGGCGTTGGATAATCTGAAGAGCGTGTGCCCCAGAATGGGTTTTTGTCTTCACCCGAAATACCTGCTGTTTTTTCGAATTTATCGAAATAAGGCTCCAGTTCATCATACGTGATGCCCCAATCCTGCAAAGTGTATTCTGGAGGCAGTTTATTGGCACCATATTTCGCATCCGTCATGGACTTGATTTCAAAATCATATGGCAAAAAGCGCCAAGTTTGCCCGTTCCAGTGAGTCCCTGCACCTCCAAGACCTTCTCCTAGAAGGAAAGAACCTAATTGACGCATCGGCAATGCCTTCTGGTTTCTGGAGTTGCGGAATGTAATCGTTTCTTTCGACAAATCCTGCATCAATTCATAACGGATAGCATAGCGGTATTCATCATGAACCATCGAGTAATCAGCAGTCGAACGCTCTTGCCCGCGTTCGAGCCCCATAACTTTCAAGCCTTCTTTAGCACATTCAGCAGCGATAATTCCGCCGGTCCAGCCGACCCCTACTGTCACTACATCTACTTTATCTAACGTCGTCGCCATACGTACTCCCCCTTCTTATTTAAGTCAGCATATCTCCCACTGAATGCGGATCCATTTCCACAAAGTCTTCGCTCTCGATTTCATTGATATAAGATGGGCGATGTCCTGGGAATCCTTTCATGCGCCAAGCATCCATGTTCTGGTTGCCTCCGTAAATCGGATCGGCGTATGCCCCGTTCAAAGTCGCCTGCCGTAGAAGGCGGAAAAAGAATTGGGCGTTGGCCCCTTGCATGTCCACTTCGTCATCTTGGAATGCTGTTAAAATTTCATCCATCTGCTCTCCTTCAAGGTCGACGAAGTTAGCTTCGAAGCGGCTTTGCGCTTCCTGCTGCATTTTTTGCAGTCCCTGCCTGAACAATTCATTGCGTTTCAAACGGCTTTGATAGCCTTGGGTTGTTTCGCCTACCTCAAATGGCGGTTGCATATACTCGCGCGAGTTCTCGCCGTAGCTGCCTGCCAGCTGGTGATCGATAAAGAATGGAACGCCTAAACCGATTGCCCCCGGCCCCAATTCATCTTCCGGGAAAATCCGCTCGGTCGCCTGCTGCAATACTGCAAATTCCGACTGGTTCTTGAAAAACTGCAAACCGCGCACTGCTTCGGTTGTTTCTGCGCCGCCACTTTGTCCAGCTTCCCCGCCACTAGGAGCTGCTGTATCCTGACGGGTATTTGCACCGATTACTCCGCCAATGATTCCTCCACCGACGAGAGCGCCTGCCGCGATTCCTGACGTCTTCAGGAAATCGCGTCTGGAAACATTTTTCTTCTCTGCCATCTCATGCGCCTCCTTTTAAGTATAAAAATTATAAATACTCAATAACTATACCCCACATTATATGCCTCTTAACGCTGATTTCAATAGATTTCTGACTATTCATTAAAAAAAAGACGTAATTAACAAAAAAAAGCCCTTGCATAGGTGCAAGGGCTGACATAAAAAAAGGCCGAGGGAATGGTCACCTCGGCTTTGTAGCTTGTAAAGATATTAGTCTAGAACTTTGATTGTGATGTTTTTGCGTCCCCATTTCAAAGCTTCGCTTTGAGTCGGGATGAAGACGTCGATCTTGTTTCCTTTGATTGCTCCGCCAGTGTCGCCAGCGATAGCTGTTCCGTATCCTTCAACCCATACTTTTGAACCGAGTGGGATAACGGATGGGTCAACTGCGATGACTTTTTGGTTCGGGTTCGAACGCAAGTCGATTCCAGTACGCGTGATGCCTGAGCAGCCTGCGCAATAAGCTGTGTAAGCTGTTGCGGATACTGTCATTTCTTTACCTGATTGTGTAGAAGCTGCTGCTGGTTTAGCGGCCGCTGGTGCACTTGCAGGTGTTGGTGCTGCTTGAGTTGATTTTGGTGCTTCTTTAGCTGGTGCTTTTGCTGCTGGTGCAGGTGCAGGTGTTGACGCTTTTGCTGCTGCGCCTTTAACTGCGAATTCTTGTCCAGGGTAGATCATATGGCCGGAGATGTTGTTCCAGCTCATCAATTGATCCAATGAGATTCCATGAGCGGAAGCGATCTTGAACAAAGTGTCGCCGCTTTTAACTGTATAGGTAGATGATGAGTTCGATGATTTCTTAGATGCCTGTTCTTTTCCTTCAACAGAGAGCGTCTCGTTCGGGAAAATCAAGTCTGATGATAGGTCGTTCCAGTTTTTAAGATTTTGAACGGAAACGTTCTTTTCTTGTGAGATACCCCACAGAGTGTCACCTGACTGAACTGTATACGATGAATTAGCGCTTGCTGTCGTTGCTGCGCCTACACTTAATGCCGCGATTGCCGTTAGTGTAACGATTTGCTTTTTCATAATTGAAATTCCTCCTTTTCACTAACACAAGACACAGCTTAACATGTGCGCATTGCAAGAAGATGACAGGACGACCATTCAAACTTAACAATTACATTACGGCATTCTTTTAAATATGACAGACTGTAATAAATCAGAACATTCTCTCTTATCAGCTGTAAATAAAGCTTTTTTGCCCATCTTCCCTTTTTTTCTTCTATTAATAACGATAGGATGGATTAGCTTCCCTTTGTTGGGGAATAACTAATTACGGCTTTATTCGTGTGGAAAAGCACAGCTTTCAATTTAGGAGGAACTCATTTGAAAAATGTCACGATCGTTTTTTGGATTTCGATCGCCATCTGCCTGGCCATGGTTGCCTGGGGATTTTTGGAGCCCGAAAACTTCCAAGCGCAGACCGGGGCGCTCACTTCGTGGATCTCATCCACATTCGGCTGGTATTACCTGGCTTCTGTATTCGTCATCCTTATCTTTTGCCTTTATTTGATTTTTTCCAGGTTTGCCGATATCAAACTCGGAAAAGCCGGCGACGAGCCGGAATTCAGTTTGATTTCCTGGTTCGCGATGTTGTTTTCTGCTGGAATGGGCATGGGGCTCGTTTTCTGGACGACCGCCGAACCGATTTCCCACGCATTTATCAGTGCACCGCGTTCTGAAATCGGCTCTAATGAAGCCGTCAAGGAAGCGATGCAGTTTTCGTTTTTCCATTGGGGTATTCACGCTTGGGCCATTTACGGGCTCGTGGCTTTGTCACTTGCTTACGCTAAATTCCATAATGGTTCCCCAGGACTCATCAGCGCGACACTCATTCCGCTATTCGGCAAAAAACGGATGAGCGGCTGGCTCGGTAAGCTGATCGACACACTTGCCGTCTTCGCGACGGTTATCGGTGTCGCTTCTACGCTTGGCTTCGGTTCTGCGCAAATCAACGAAGGCTTGTCGTTCTTATTTGGCACACCGAATACGTTCGCCTTTCAATTATTGATCCTTGCCGTCGCCACGCTATTGTTCATCATCTCCGCTTGGTCCGGCATCGGGCGGGGCATCAAGTATTTGAGTAACATCAATATGGTGTTAGCATTCATCCTGCTCGGCATGCTGCTGATTGTCGGACCGACGCTTTACATCATGAATATGTTTGCCGATTCACTCGGCGGCTATTTCTCCAACTTCCTATCGATGAGCTTTAATTTAGAGCCATTGAACAGTGACCGTCGCGCCTGGGTAGACGGCTGGACAGTCTTTTACTGGGCATGGTGGGTATCTTGGGCGCCATTCGTCGGGATTTTCATTGCTCGTATTTCCCGGGGCCGCACCGTCCGCGAATTCATGCTTGGCGTGCTCGTCGTCCCGTCGCTCGTGTGCTTTATTTTCTTCTCGGTGTTCGGGACTTCTGCTTTGGACTTGGAGCAAAAAGGAATCGACAAAATTTCCGAATACAGTTTGGAAACTGCCACATTCGGCGTACTCCAGCATTATCCGCTCGGTACCGTCATGTCGATTTTGACTTTGTTCGTGGTGGCTATCTTCTTTATCACTTCTGCTGACTCCGCGACATTCGTACTCGGCATGCAGACGACTGGCGGCTTATTGAACCCGCCGAACCTGGTAAAAATTACTTGGGGATTGATCCAGTCAGCTGTTGCGGCGATCGTCGTCTACAGCGGCGGAACACAAGGCTTGCAGAATTCCTTGATCATCGCCGCCTTGCCGTTCTCAGTCGTCGTCCTGCTGATGGGGGCCGCGTTCCTGAAAGCGGCCAGCCAAGATCCCGTCGCAGTGAAACAGAAAAAACAGTCCTTGTAATCGAACATAAAAATGCCCGGCAAGCTGAATCAGCTTGCCGGGCATTTTCGTTCTTTATTTAAATACGCTCGTGCTATGCAAAGGCTGTACTCTGGATTTCGGATCCAAGTAAGATTTCGCATTATTGATGGCGGTCGGTGCTTCACCGAAGCCGACAGCGATCAATTTCACTTTCCCTTCATAGGTGGCGATGTCGCCTGCTGCATAGATTCCCGGGACGTTCGTTTCCATTTTGGAATTGACGATGACCGAGTTCTTCTCCATTTCGAGGCCCCATTCCTTGATCGGGCCAAGAGATGTGATGTTGCCATAGTTGACGACGACGTGGTCGACTTCTAGGCGTTCTTCATTTCCTTCTTTGTCTTCCAGCACAAGCTCACGGATTTCGCCGTTTTCGCCAACCAGTTCTTTGACATTGAAAGGCTTCTTCACTTCCACCGTCGACTGCATCATCGTATCGATATTCGCTTCGTGAGCCGTCATTTTCTCGCGGCGATGGCTCAAAGTCACTTGCGAAGCCACGTTCTCAAGCATCATCGCCCAGTCGACCGCTGAGTCGCCGCCACCAAGGACCACGACTTTTTTATCGCTGAACAAGGTCAAATCTTTTACGCCGTAATGCAAAGTCTTGCCTTCGAATTGTTCAGCGCCATCGACTGCCAATTTACGCGGGTGAAAAGCCCCGACTCCTGCCGTCAAAAGGATCGCTTTCGAATAATGCGTCCCCTTGTCCGTCGTGATGACAAAATACTCGTCTTCCCGTTCGACTGAAGCTACGGTTTCTTCCAGGCAGATCTCGGGATCGCCATATTTGGCCTGCTCAACCAGATTATCCACCAAATCTTTTGCCAACACTTTCGGAAAGCCGCCGATGTCATAAATGAATTTATCTGGATACAATTCCATCAATTGCCCACCGAGCTGCGGAAGGCTGTCCAGCACTTTCACTTTCATTTTGCGCATGCCGCCGTAAAACGAAGCGAACAAGCCGGTTGGGCCGCCGCCGATGATTGTAATATCGAAGATTTCACGTTCTTCCATTTCCAACACTCCTAATCTGATCAATATATCCATCCTACCACATCTATATAGGGTCTCCGCCATTGGACTTATGGCGGAAATCCGAAACAAGCATTTCCATCCCCTCTATTCTATCGTAAACTGAAACAAGGAACCAAATGGAAAGGATGATAAATGTGGATCTTGGATTAAAAGAAAAAGTAGTTGTCGTCATGGCTTCCAGCAAGGGGCTCGGCAAAGCATCTGCCTTGGAGTTTGCTAAAGAAGGGGCGATTGTCATCGTCTCGAGCCGTAGTGAGGATTCAGCAAGCGCAGCTGCTGAAGAAATCCGCAGCACAAGCAAAAATGAACAGGTCCACGCTTATGCGTGCGATATGTCAAAAGCTGAAGACATCCAGCAATTATTCCATAAAGTCAACGAACAATTCGGGCGCATCGATGTGCTGGTCAATAACACAGGCGGTCCTAAAGCTGGCGGATTTGACAATATGAGCGATGACGATTGGTATGCGGCATTCGACCAAAACTTATTGAGCTATATCCGCACATGCCGCGAAGTGCTTCCTTATATGAAAGAACAGCAATTCGGCCGCATCATCAATATCTCTTCTTCTTCTACAAAAGAAGTAATTGACGGCTTGATCTTGTCCAACACGATGCGCGCTGGCATGGTCGGCTTCGCGAAGACACTTGCCCGGGAAGTGGCTGGCGATAATATCATGGTTAACACTGTAGGACCTGGCAAGATTTCCACTGGCCGCATCGCAGAACTTAACGAAGCCGCAGCCAAAAGGCAAGGCATTACAGCAGAAGGAGTATTGAAGAATACAGAAGCGCAGATTCCAACCGGCCGCTTAGGCGAGCCCGCTGAATTCGCCCGCACAGTCGTCTTTTTGGCTTCTGCTGCCAATTCATATGTCACCGGCCAATCCATCGTCGTCGACGGCGGCTTCCTGAAAGCGCTGTAAGCCCCTTATCAGTAGGCAGTAGAACCAAAAGCCGATATACTAAGGGATGAACCAATTGAAAAGGAGATGTTATATATGGCGAAAAAAGGCCACATGCACATGGAAAACGGCGAAGTAATCGAATTCGACCTTTTCCCGAATGAAGCACCGAACACAGTTGCAAACTTTGAGGAGCTTGCAAACTCTGGATTCTATAACGGTGTTGTTTTCCACCGCGTTATCCCAGGTTTCGTTTCCCAGGGCGGCGACCCAACTGGAACAGGTATGGGCGGCAGCGGCAAGACAATCAAATGCGAAACAGAAGGCAACCCGCATAAACACCAGCCAGGCAGCCTCTCTATGGCACATGCCGGCAAAGACACTGGGTCAAGCCAGTTCTTTATCGTCCATGATTCACAGCCGCATCTTGACGGCGTACACACAGTATTCGGCCAAGTAACAAAAGGCCTTGAAACTGCAAAAGCCATGAAAAACGGCGACAAAATGGAGAAAGTCCACGTCTTTGACGCTGAATAATCCATTATAAAAAACGTGCCCCTGCGGCACGTTTTTTGTTTTGCTGGATTTTAAGGGGGATAATAAAAGATTAAATGATTAGAGATTAGAAATGCTTCCGATTTTCGACTGCGTTTCAGAGGCACGCTTTCCGGAGGGCTCGCATTG
>NZ_JAPEHT010000042.1 GCF_028823615.1 Planococcus sp. A6 | reverse complement strand
TTTTTTATGCCTTAAAACGGTCACTAAATGATGAAGATGTAAGCGCATTCCATCGTAACTTGGAGAAAATTGCTTTATAATGAAAAAAGAAGCCGGCTTTTGAAACCGCAGCTCGACTCATCCGTATACATAATTATCCTAAAGTTTTCATGAAGGAGAGGGGGAACTTGCCGTGCGGAGAAAACAAGCTTGGATCGGCTTTTTGTTCCTGGTGATGGCATTTGCTTTAGCGATTCCGGCCATTTCGGCGGATAACGGAAAAGTTTATGTCATTCCGATTGAAGCGGAAGTGGAGCGGGGATTGCAGTCGTTTCTGGAGCGTGGCATTGATGAAGCCGAAGAAGCCGGTGCGGAAGCCATTGTCTTTGAAATCGATACACCGGGCGGTTTTGTCAATGCAGCAGATGGCATTGCCCGCCTGTTGGATGAAGCCGAGCCTGAAACACTCGCTTTCATCAACCAGGATGCCCTCTCGGCTGGTGCTTTTCTGGCCTTGCATAATGATGAAATCTATATGCATCCGAATGGGCGGATGGGTGCGGCGCAAGTCATCGACCAGTCGGGCAACGCGGCTGCCGATAAGGCGAACTCAGCTTGGCTTGCTTCGATGAGAAGCGCTGCGGAATCGTCAGGCCGCAATCCACAATTTGCCTTGGCGATGGCGGATGCCAGTATCGACCTTCCGGAATACCGGGCTGCTGAAGGTGATTTATTGACACTCGGCGCCCAGGAAGCGCTCGACGTCGGTTATTCAGAAGGGACTGTTTCATCCCTTGATGAACTGCTAGAAATGAAAGGCCTCTCAGGCGCTGAGGTCATCCAAGTAGAAGAAAACTGGTCAGAGACGCTCGCACGTTTTCTGACGAGCCCGATTGTGGTACCGATTTTACTGTCGGTGGCAGGCCTCGGATTACTGCTTGAGCTGTTCACGCCTGGAGTCGGGATCCCTGGATTCTTCGGCTTGTTTTCGCTAATGCTGTTCTTCTACGGCCATTTAGTGGCGGGGCTTGCCGGGTATGAATCGATTTTACTGTTGGTCTTCGGTCTCGGTTTGATCCTGCTGGAATTTTTCGTTCCGGGCGGTATACTGGGGATTCTCGGGATACTGGCGGTCATCGGAAGTGTTCTATTAGCGGGTGAAGACGTCCAGTCAACAGCGGTCGCAATTTTGATTGCATTACTTGTAGCTTCAGCAGGGATGGTGATTTTAGTGAAATTTTTCGGGAAAAAGTTGAACATGTTCAAACGCATTATCTTGACCGATGCCACCGATACGGAACATGGCTATGTCTCAGCCGTCAACCGGCCGGAACTGATCGGCCAGATCGCTCGAACGACCAATGCCCTGAGGCCTTCTGGCACTATCCGGCTTGGTGACGAATACATCGATGCAGTATCCGAAGGCCGGTTTATCGACAGCAACAAAGATGTTAAAATTATCAAGGTAGAAGGGTCTCGCATCGTTGTGCGTGAACTCGAAAAACAAGAGGAGGAAGAATAAATGGGACTTGAAGCAATCGGCTTAGGCGCCGCGATAATTGGTATTATCGTTGTACTTGCCATCTTTTTCACATTCGTACCAGTCACATTATGGATCTCGGCTTTAGCTGCCGGCGTCCGCATCAGCATCTTCACATTGATCGGGATGAGATTGCGCCGGGTTATTCCATCGCGCATCGTCAACCCGCTGATCAAGGCTTCAAAAGCTGGTCTTTCTGTACAGATCAACCAATTGGAAAGCCATTACCTGGCTGGCGGTAACGTCGACCGTGTCGTTAACGCATTGATCGCAGCGCACCGTGCCAATATCGATTTGCCGTTCGAACGCGCAGCAGCAATCGATCTTGCCGGCCGTGACGTACTTGAAGCGGTTCAAATGTCGGTTAACCCGAAAGTTATTGAAACGCCATTCATTGCCGGTGTTGCAATGGACGGGATCGAAGTGAAAGCAAAAGCGCGGATTACCGTGCGCGCCAATATCGACCGCCTCGTCGGTGGTGCGGGTGAAGAAACAATCGTCGCCCGTGTTGGTGAAGGTATCGTTTCTACACTCGGTTCAAGCACGAACCATAAGAAAGTCCTGGAAAACCCGGACCTCATCTCCCAAACTGTACTAGGCAAAGGATTGGATTCCGGTACAGCTTTTGAAATCTTGTCCATTGATATCGCAGACGTGGATATCGGCAAAAACATCGGTGCCGAGCTTCAAACAGAGCAAGCAGATGCCGATAAGAAAATCGCACAGGCTAAAGCTGAAGAACGCCGTGCAATGGCTGTCGCTAGCGAGCAGGAAATGAAAGCGAAAGTCGTCCAGATGCGCGCGAAAGTTGTCGAAGCCGAAGCCGAAGTGCCGATGGCGATGTCAGAAGCCCTCCGTTCTGGAAACATCGGCGTGATGGATTATATCAATTACAAGAACGTCCAAGCTGATACAAGCATGCGTGAATCCATTTCGAAAAGCGGAACGGAAAAACAAGAGGACGAAAACTAAAAAATTCCGCCATAACTCAAGGGAGGTTTTGGAATGGAACCCCTCATCATGATGCTGATCATTGCGGCTGTCAGTGCATTGTTCAGTAAAAATAAAAAACCTGATGGCACAGAGCAGACCGCGCAGCAGCCGAAGCGTCAACAAGGGCCCGGCACACCTGCGCGGTCAGCGCAGCAGCGATCACAATCACCGCAACAACCGCAAAGAGGCGGACAGCGAAGCTTTAAGCGCATTGAAGATTACGCCAAGGAAATATACGGTGAATTTCAATCCCAGATGGAAAACGATCCAAAACGGGCAGAACAGGCGCGCCAAGTGAAGGAACAAGCGGAGCGAGCCAAATCCCGGGCTATGGAAGAAGTGGAAAAACGGACTCCGGCCCAGGTAAAGCAAGCGACTGAGCCGAAAAATCGCCCCGGAAGATTGAGCGCTCATCAAAAAGAGCCGTTGAAGCGGGCGATCACAAAAGAAAAAGAACGGGATCTATTGCCGTTGAATGAAGAAGATGTAAAAAAAGGCATCATCATGGCGGAGATTTTGCAGCCGCCCAAATCCAAGCGTCAAAAGCAAGGCCGGCATGTTTAATGCCGGTTTTTTTCTTTCTCTAAAACAATACATATTAATGTTATGTAAACTAAAGGTGCTTGAATTGATTTACATTTCCATATATAAAATGATAAAGTTGAAGAGAAGTAAAAACACGATCCAAGGAGCGTCTAAATGACAGAAAACAACCTACTCGAATTGCATGTGAAAGACCCGAACGAAGCAGTCCTGCTTCTCGGCACATCCGACAGCCATCTGTCGCTGATCGAAGAGAGTTTTGATATACACATCATCACGCGCGGCGAAGTGATCCGCCTCGAAGGGTCCGAAGAAGGCCGTCAAACGGGAAAACTGTTGCTCGAACAATTATTGAAAGTCATCCGTAAAGGGATCAATATCGACCAGCGCGATATCGTTTCGGCCATCGAAATGGCGAAAAACGGGACGATAGAATATTTTGCCGAACTTTACGATGAAGAAGTGGCGCGCAGTGCGACTGGGCGCTCAAAGCGACATGGTATTTGGAATCGGCCCGGCCGGAACCGGGAAAACCTATCTCGCTGTAGTATTGGCGGTACAAGCTTTGAAAAATGGCCATGTCAAAAAGATTGTCCTAACCCGTCCAGCGGTTGAAGCAGGAGAGAGTCTCGGTTTTTTACCCGGCGACTTGAAGGAAAAAGTCGATCCGTACCTGCGGCCTTTATATGACGCTTTGCATGATGTAATGGGACAGGAACAGACCAACCGCTTGATTGAACGTGGCACGATCGAAGTGGCACCGCTGGCATACATGCGCGGGCGTACACTTGAAGAAGCATTCATCATTCTGGATGAAGCCCAGAATACGACGAAAGCCCAAATGAAAATGTTTTTGACGCGCCTCGGCTTCAACTCAAAAATGATCGTCACCGGCGACAAAACACAGATTGACTTGCCTCGCGGGGCGGAGTCCGGATTGATCGCTGCAGAAAAGAATTTGCACGGCGTCAAAGGCATCGAATTTCAGTACCTCGAAAAAGGTGATGTCGTCCGGCATCCACTCGTCTCAAGGATCATCGAAGCTTACGAGAACCAGCCTAGCTAAGGCTGGTTCTTTTTTTGCCGAAATAGTTTGGGAAATACCCCTGTTTGTCTCTAGATTGAAGAAGCTCGTTAGCGCAGCAAGGTCCAAAGAATTGTTATTAATTTGTAAGGGGCGATGAAAAAAGCACGATGTATTGGTATGATGAAAGAAGAATAGTGAGGTGGTCAAATGGCGGGATGGATCAGGCGCATTTATTTGCGGTTCGGGGCTCCTGTAGTCTTGATCGGCATCAGTTTCATGACAGCGCTGCTCATGTTTGGATTCTTATACGATACGATGTCAACAGATACATATGAAGTGGAATTATTCCAATTGTCCGAGGAAACGATACGGGCAGCAAAGACCATTGAAGACCCGGTAAGGACTGAGCTTGAAAGCGAGCGGGCCGCAGCAGAAGTGCAGCCGAGTTACCGGTATATCGAAGAAATTGCCGACAATCAAGCGGCGGTCGTCGATTCGCTATTCGGCTATGTGCTTGAAGCAAAGCGCGCCACTGAAACAGATGGAGAGGATGAACCCGACCCTCTCAGTTCAGATGAAGCGTTAAGCAGCCTTCGCGAATCGATCCGCTTGCTTGAACAAAATGAAAACGGGCTTCGTTTGACGGATGACATGCTGTTATCACTGCTCGCTTTGGAAGAGGATGTGCTTATGCGCGTCGAACGCGAAGTGCGCAACCAAGTGTTGGCAGTTCTGCAGGATCCGCTCCGCGAAGCTGGGCTGACGCAAGCACGCAATTCGGCCGAACAGGAAATCCGCGGGGATGACCAGGTGCCTGCTTCTGCAATTCCGGCGGCAGCGGCCATTGCCAGGGCCAATATTGTCCCGAATGAACTCATCAATGAAGAATTGACGGAACAGCAGAAAGATCAAGCTCGGGCTAGCGTTGAACCGACACGCATCTTGCAGGGCCAAGTGCTCATCCAGGAAGGCCAATTGATTGATCGTGAAGTTTACCGGCAGCTTGAACTTGCGGGAATGACCGAGCAACAATCGAATTATCGTCCAGCTCTTGCCTTGAGTCTGTTTGTACTGATTGCAGCGGGCTTGTTGCTGCTGGTGTTGCAGAGTGCAAAAGTCGAAGGCGTTAAAAAAGCCATCCGGCTGACGATTGTTTTTGTCGTCTTCGCATTGTCTCTTGCTATTATGAAGCTGCTCGAGATCATCAGCGGCAATTTCGGGGTAGTCATTGACTTTATCTACCCGACAGCATTGGCTGGCATTTTGGTGCGTCTATTAATCGATGAACGCACAGCAGTCTATGTGACGATTTTGCTCAGTGCCAGTGCAGGAATGATGTTGCAAAGCGGCTATGCCGGCGTTTTTCAGATGGATTCTGCTTTGTATGTGTTGTTTGGCGGTTTGACGGGGATATACTTAATACGCAATGGGCATAGAAGCATTCGCATCCTGCCGATCAGCTTGGCAGTCGGCGGCGTCCATTTGCTGTATGTGGCATTTTACCTGCTCATGAACCAAAGCCAGTATACTGTGGAAGAAATTGCTTTTTACGTAGCAGCGGCGCTCGCAGCCGGTCTGTTGTCAGGGACGCTTGCGACCGGTTTATTACCGCTGTTTGAAGTGGCATTCGGCATTCTGTCAACGATGAAGCTGCTCGAGCTGTCGAACCCGAATCATCCGTTGCTCAAGAAGATTTTGACCGAGACGCCTGGCACTTACCATCATAGCGTCATGGTGGCAAATCTTTCGGATGCGGCGTGCGAGGCGATAGGGGCGAATGGCTTGCTTGCGCGAGTCGGCTGTTATTATCACGATATCGGCAAGACCATCAACCCTCAGTTTTTCATCGAAAATCAATCCCATGGCAACCCGCATGACCATCTTAGTCCGGAACAAAGCCGCGACATCATCCTTGCTCACGGAAAAGACGGGGCGGCAATTTTGCGCAAGCAGAAAATGCCGAAAGAATTGATCGATATCGCAGAGCAACATCATGGCACGACTTTATTGAAATTCTTCTATTATAAAGCAAAAGAGCAAAACGAAGAGCTTCCTGAGGAACAATACCGCTACACGGGGCCGAAACCGCAGAGCCGGGAAATTGCCATCATCATGGTCGCCGACAGCCTGGAAGCGGCGGTGCGGTCGATGCAATCACCGAGTACAGAAAAAATTCGCAAAATGGTTGATTCCATCACAGAAGATAAATTGAAAGATGGACAGTTTGACGAATGTGATATAACGTTAAAAGAACTGAAACGGGTCAAGAGCGTCATGTGCGAAACCTTGAACGGGATCTTCCATTCGAGGATCGCCTATCCCGATGATAAAAAATAATGTATTGGAGGAGGGAAAGCGATGCTGACGATCGATTTCATAGATGAAACGGAACAATTGGACGACAAGGCGCTGGCCTTTGTGAACAAGGTATTGGAGCATGCGGCACAGCATGAGGAAACAGGAGAAGCGGAAGTATCGGTTACATTCACGGACGATGAATCGATCCGTGTGATCAACCGGGATTACCGGGAAAAAGACCAGGCGACGGATGTCATCTCCTTTTCGATGGAAGAGCAAGGAGAAGATGAAGTGGCCATTATTGGTGAAACCGGCCCGCGCTTGCTCGGAGATATCATCATTTCGGTAGAGCGCACAAAAGTCCAGGCAGAGGAATACGGGCATAGCTTCGAACGCGAACTTGGCTTTTTGGCAGTGCACGGATTTCTGCATCTGCTCGGCTACGACCATATGAATGAACAAGATGAAAAGAAAATGTTTGGCAGACAGGAAGAAATTTTATCTTCACTTGGCGTTAAGCGTGATGCGCATGAAGCTGAGTAGGTTTCTCTCCTCATTCCGTTTTGCTGCGCAAGGGATTGGCACCTCCATAAAACGGGAACAGAATATGAAAGTGCATGCGCTCTCGGCAGTGATTGTCTTGATCGCCGCAATCTGGACTGGCCTCGACCGCACGGAGTGGATGCTGGTGATTGTATTGATCGGCGGCATGCTGGCGCTTGAACTGGTCAATTCCGCCTTGGAGCGGACCGTCGACCTTGTCACCGCAGAGCGGCATCCCTTGGCGAAGCAAGCGAAAGACATGGCGGCAGGAGCCGTTTTGGTATTTGCTGTGACAAGTGCTATAATCGGTTTGCTGATCTTTTTGCCTAAATGGTTTTAAACATCGTCCGGCAGCTCGATGCTGCTGTGATCATAGAAAAGTGAGTGATGAAAATGGACAAACAACAATTAATGGAGCAAGCAATCTCGGCGCGCGGCAATGCCTACGTGCCGTATTCGAAATTCCCGGTAGGGGCAGCGCTATTGTCTAAAGACGGTACAGTCTATACCGGATGCAATATCGAAAACGCCGGCTATTCCCTGACCAATTGCGCAGAACGCACCGCAGTATTCAAGGCGGTATCGGAAGGCGTCAAGCAGTTCGAGGCATTGGCAGTAGCTGCCGATACTAAGGGGCCGGTCGCGCCGTGCGGGGCATGCCGGCAAGTGCTGGTGGAATTTTGTGCGCCGGATATGCCGGTTTATTTAACGAATCTAGAAGGAGCGGTGTCTGAGACGACCATCGCAGAATTGCTTCCGGGCGCCTTCACAACGGGGGATTTAGACTATGCATCAAGGAAATAACGGATATAAATCAGGATTCATCTCCATCATCGGCCGCCCGAATGTCGGGAAATCGACGTTCTTGAACCGTGTGGTCGGGCAGAAAATCGCCATCATGAGCGATAAACCGCAGACGACGCGCAATAAAGTACAAGGAGTCGTAACGAACGAAAACAGCCAAATGGTCTTCATCGATACGCCGGGGATCAACGAGCCGAAGCATAAGCTTGGGGACTTCATGTTGAAAGTCGCAAAAAACACATTCCGTGAAGTGGACGTGCTGCTATTTGTCGTCAGTGCAGCGGACCGCATCGGTAAACAGGACCGTTACGTGCTCGACATGTTAAAAGGAATCGATGTGCCGGTATTTTTGGTGCTCAATAAAATCGACCAAGTGCATCCGGACAACCTGCCGAAAATCGTAGAATCCTACCGCAACGAATTCGATTTCGCTGAAGCGATTCCGATCTCCGCCTTGCAGGGCAATAATGTCGAGAATCTGCTCGCGAAAATCGAAGAGCGCTTGCCGGAAGGGCCGCAATACTATCCATCCGACCAAGTGACCGACCATCCGGAGCGTTTCATCATTTCAGAATTGATCCGCGAGAAAGCCTTGCATTTGACTCGCGAGGAAATCCCCCATTCAATTGCCGTTGTCATCGATAAAATTGCCAAGGATGAAGAAAACGAAAACATGATTCGCGTCCAGGCGACGATCATGGTCGAACGCGATTCCCAAAAAGGCATCGTCATCGGTAAAAAAGGCGTGCTTTTGAAAGAAATTGGCACGCGTGCGCGTAAAGATATCGAAAACTTGCTCGGCACGAAAGTATATTTGGAGCTTTGGGTCAAAGTCCAAAAAGATTGGCGCAATAAAGCAATGCATCTCCGTGATTTCGGTTTCAGAGACGACGAATACTAAGGAGCCTGGCTCATGCAGAACCAACTCGAAGCCATTGTTATCCGTACACGTCCCTATGGGGAAAATAATAAAATCGTCACTTTGTTCACAAAAGAAGCAGGGAAGATCACATGCATGGCGCGCGGGGCTAAAAAGCCCGCAAGCCGCCTGGCAGCTATCACGCAGCCGTTCACACATGGCGTTTTTTCGATCTATAAAGGCCGCGGCATGGGTACTTTGCAGGCAGGCGACCAATTGGAATCGCTGCGCTATATCCGCGAAGATATCATGGCCACTGCCTATGCGAGCTATGTCACAGAACTGATCGACCGCCTTACAGAGCAAGATGAGCCGCAGCCCGCCATCTACGATATGCTGTATCAGGCGCTGCATGCGATTGCGGACGGCTATGACCCGGAAGCGATCACATTGTTTGTCGAATGGAAAATGTTGCGCGTGGCGGGACTGACCCCGACTTTGCACGAATGCGCCAATTGCGGGGCGACGGAAGGGGAATTCGCATTCTCGTTCCAGGAACTCGGCTTTTTGTGCCACCGTTGCTTCCATCTCGACCGCTATATCATCCGCTTGAGCCCAGCGCTCGTGAAATTGATCCGCACGTTTTATTTCGTGCCGATCGAACGGGTCGGGGCATTGACCTTGAAAAAAGAGTCGAAAACCTTGCTCAAGCAAATTGTCCGGACCATTTACGAAGAACAGGCGGGCATCCGGCTGAAGTCGCGTTCGTTTCTCGAGCAGCTAACACATCCCTGAAGGCGACTAGCCTCGGGATGTCTTTTTTTTTTAGAATTGGATATGCTGTTCGATATACGCTTGAACGTCTTTGATCGGCATACGAACTTGTTCCATGGAATCACGGTGGCGCACGGTTACTTCACCGTCTTCGACCGAATCGAAATCATAAGTGATGCAGAACGGCGTACCGATTTCATCCTGGCGGCGGTAGCGTTTCCCGATGGACTGGGATTCGTCGTAATCTACCATGAAATGCTTCGCAAGGTCTGCGAATACTTCCGTCGCGCCTTCGGAAAGCTTTTTCGACAAAGGCAATACAGCAGCCTTGTATGGCGCAAGTGCCGGATGGAACTTCAGCACAGTGCGTGTATCATCATTGTCCAAGCTTTCTTCCTGGAATGCATCCACAAGGAAAGCGAGTGTCACGCGGTCAGCGCCGAGGGAAGGCTCGATGCAATACGGTACAAAGCGTTCGTTGGTCTGCGGGTCGATGTAATTGAAATCTTCGCCGGAATATTCCATGTGGCGTTTCAAATCGAAATCGGTGCGGTCAGCGATGCCCCATAGTTCGCCCCACCCGAATGGGAATTTGTATTCGATGTCGACAGTGGCGTTCGAGTAATGGGACAACTCATCGGCGTCGTGCTCACGCAAGCGCATATTGTCTTCGCCCATGTTCAGCTCAAGCAGCCAGTTTTTGCAGAAGTCGCGCCAATACGCATACCATTCAAGGTCTTCGCCTGGTTTGCAGAAGAATTCCAGCTCCATTTGCTCGAATTCACGCGTGCGGAACGTGAAGTTCCCCGGTGTGATTTCGTTGCGGAAGCTCTTGCCGATCTGTGCAATCCCGAACGGCATTTTCTTGCGCATCGAGCGCTGGACGTTTTTATAGTTGACGAAGATTCCTTGTGCCGTCTCTGGGCGCAAATACACTTCGTTGGTCGATGATTCAGTGACGCCTTGGAATGTCTTGAACATCAAGTTGAACTGGCGGATCTCGGTGAAATCAGCTTTGCCGCAAGTCGGGCACGTGATTTCATGTTCGTCGATCAATTCTTTCATACGCTCGAACGACAGGCCGTCGACGATCAGTTCGATGCCTTTTTCATCCAATGCGTTTTCGATCAGCTTATCGGCACGGTGACGTGATTTACAGGCTTTGCAATCGATCATCGGGTCGTTGAAGTTGCCGAGGTGGCCGGATGCTTCCCATGTTTTCGGGTTCATCAGGATGGCAGCATCCAATCCGACGTTGTGGACGGATTCCTGGACGAATTTCTTCCACCATGCTTTTTTGATATTGTTTTTCAGTTCGACGCCGAGTGGGCCATAATCCCACGTATTGGCGAGCCCGCCGTAAATCTCAGAGCCCGGGAAGACGAATCCCCGGTGTTTGGCTAATGATACTACTTTTTCCATTGACATCTTCATTACCTCCATAAAATAAAAAAATCGCACACGCCACGGACAAATGTCCGAGGACGAGTACGTTACCCGCGGTTCCACCTCGATTGGCTGAAAGTCCAGCCCGCTCGCATTACCTATGGCTCCGGATTGCCGTTTCCCGCTTTGCAGGCTTTCACCATCCCTGCTCGCTTCACACGCGGTACTTATCGATCCATCGTTGCCAATATTTGATTCCCGATTATTGTATCATGGCAATCTTTTCTTCGCAATATGGCATGTAATAGTATATAATAATTGGTATTGAGTATAACATATTTGAATTTGAGGCGGTGAGTCCAATCGAACTCAATAAGCGGCAAGAGGAAATTTTACAGATCGTCAAAGGCAATGGCCCGATTACAGGCGAGCAGATCGCAGACCGTCTGAATTTGACGCGCGCCACGCTTCGGCCCGATTTGGCTATTTTGACGATGGCAGGCTTTTTAGATGCCAGGCCGCGTGTCGGTTATTTTTATTCGGGCAAGAAACCGGGCCAGGATATTACCGATACGATGAACAATATGAAAGTGAAGGATTTTCAGTCGATCCCTGTCGTAGTCAGGGATGATGTCAGCGTATACGATGCCATCAGCCAGATGTTTCTGGATGACGTCGGGACGCTTTTTGTTGTGGACAAAAAATCCTGCCTCGCAGGTGTCCTGTCGCGCAAAGATCTATTGCGCACCAGCCTCGGCAATCAGGATTTGAATGCAATTCCTGTACATATCATCATGACGCGCATGCCGAACATCACCTATTGTTTGCGCAATGATTCACTCATACAGGCTGCAAACCGGCTGATCAACCAGCAAATCGACGCATTGCCGGTCGTCGAAGAACAACCGGAAGGATATAAGGTCGTCGGCAGGTTGACAAAGACCAATATTACGCGGGCATTTTTATCCCTTTCGGAAAACCACGAACTGTGAGGTGCAGAATATGAGTTTATTGCGTGTTTTTATACTCTCCGATTCGGTAGGCGAAACTGGAGAGCTTGTCGCAAAAGCGGCCATCAGCCAATACTTGAATACAGAACAAAATGCCGTTTTGAAGCGGTTCCCGTATATCGATTCCATCGAACACTTGCAGGAGATCATCAAACTGGCGGAAGGGCAGCGGGCAGTGATCGTCTATACGCTCGTCTCGAAGGAGCTACGCCATTTTGTCGAACGCGAAACGGCGCGGCATGGCATCAAAGCGATCGATTTGATGGGCCCATTGCTCGATGCTTTGGAAGAGGAGCTGCATTCGGCACCGATCGGCGAAGCCGGGCTGGTGCGCAAGCTCGACGATGATTATTTCAAGAAAGTCGAAGCGATCGAATTTGCGGTCAAATACGACGATGGGCGCGACCCGCGCGGCATCTTGCTTGCGGATATCGTCTTGGTGGGGGTGTCGAGAACATCGAAAACCCCATTATCGCAGTATTTGGCCCATAAACGGCTGAAAGTGGCCAATGTGCCGCTCGTCCCTGAAGTGGATCCGCCGGATGAACTGTTCGATGTGGATCCGAAAAAATGCTTCGGCTTGGTCATTTCACCAGAGAAGCTGAACAATATACGCAAAGAGCGTTTGATTGCGCTCGGATTGAACGACGATGCCAATTATGCGAAATTGGACCGCATCCATGAAGAAATCGTCCATTTCCGCAAAGTGGTCGACCGCATCGGCTGTGAGACGCTAGACGTCACCAACCGCGCCGTTGAAGAAACAGCGAATTTAATTCTCGGCAAACTCCAGAAACAATAAGAGGATTCCGCCTATCAGGGCGGTTTTTCTTATGCTTGTATAATAGAATGACCGTTTTTCTACGCCTTTCTATGGATTTTTACAAAAAAACGTTTTATAATGAAGAATTGTGGCTAAAGCTTAATAACAACATGATGAGCTTTCCCATCTTTTTGTCGAAATTTGAAGGATTTTAATGGATTTCAACGAATAAAGTAAAGTAAGCAAATGAAGATGGTGATAAGGTGTCCAATCGAATTCCTGAAGAAGTGATCGAAGAAATCCGTTCCAAAGCGGATATTGTGGACGTCGTGGGCGAATATGTCCAATTGACGAAAAGAGGCCGCAATTGGTTTGGCCTCTGTCCTTTCCACGGGGAAAGCACACCGTCCTTTTCAGTGACGGCCGATAAGCAGATTTTCCATTGCTTCGGCTGCGGGGCTGGCGGCAACGCCATCACGTTCTTGATGGATATCGAAAACATCAGTTTCCAGGAAGCGTTGGTCAAACTCGGCGAGCGCTCTGGAATCGAAATTGATGTCCAGCCAGGAGAAGGCAAAGGGGCAGCTCAGGCAAGAAATGACGACCCGCTCATTTTGATGCATGAATTCGCTGCAGATATGTACCATCACATTTTGCTGAATACAGAAGAAGGGCAAGCAGCTCTTGACTATTTGGAGAATCGGGGATTCACCCAGGAGATCATCGAAAAATACCGGATCGGCTGGGCGCTTCCTGAATGGAACTATATGGAAGTCGCATTGCGCAGAAAAGGGTACGACGATGAACAATTGGAAGCGAGCGGGCTGGCCATCAAGCGTGAGAAATCCGATGGCTGGTTCGATCGTTTCCGTGGCAGGATCATGTTTCCGATCATGAACGAAAACGGCAAGGCCATTGCGTTTTCGGGAAGGGTGCTTGAGCAGTCGAAGCAGGAAGCGAAATACATGAACAGCCCAGAATCACCGATTTTCCAAAAAAGCCAAGTTCTCTATAATGTCCATCTGGCTCGCGGCGTTATCCGGAAAAACCGGAAAATCGTCCTGTTCGAAGGATTTATGGATGTCATTGCTGCAGGAAAAGCTGGCATCGACAATGCGCTTGCAACGATGGGGACTTCGCTGACATCGCAGCATATCCGCCAAATGAAGCGTTTTGCGCAGGAAGTGGTCGTTTGCTTTGACGGTGATGATGCCGGATGGGAAGCGGCCAAACGAGCGGCGGTGCCGCTTGAGGAAGCGAATTTCAAAGTCGGGATTGCGGTGCTGCCGAATGGCATGGACCCCGATGACTATGTCCGCCAAAACGGCGCCGATGCTTTTCGGGAGAACGTCATCGAAAAGCCGCAAACCTTTATCGCTTTTGCGATGATGCATGCGCGCCGCCATAAGAACTTTCAATATGAAAACGATCTCCTTCAATATATCCAAGAGGTGCTCCAGCTATTGGCCGGTAAATCCTCACCTGTTGAAAGGGATTTGTATATTAAGCAGCTGTCGGCCGAAACAAAGCTTTCAGAAGAAGCCATATTGCAGCAGTACAGGCGCTTAGAAACACGCAGCATCGAACGCAGCCGGCCAAAAGCCGCTGAATCGGTCCAGGCAGCCCCCAAAAGGGAGGAAAAGAAAATCACGTCGCTGCACCGCGCAGAACGTTTGCTGTTCGCACACGCTCTCGCAGACCCGGCCGTGATGGACAAGCTGGCCCGTGAAGTGGAAACCATTCCGTTCATCAGTGAAGAATATCAAGCACTTTATGTCCAGCTGCTCGGTTTTTACGAGGAATGGGAAAAAGCGGATTTCCATAAGTTCTTGGAAACCCTAACGGATCAGGAACTCCGGAAGTTAGTGATGGAGACGGCCTTGGCCGAGAGAGATCCCGAACACCCGGAAGAAGAGATTGAAGATTGCCTGAAGCACTTGAACAAGCACCGTATCGAGCAACAAATCAATTTAAAAATCCAGCAATCAAAAGAAGCGGAAAAACAGCATGATTTGAAGCGCGCTTTGCTTCTAGCACAAGAAGTGATTGCTTTACGGAAATCATTGTAGATTATTCCGGTTTTTTCTAAAGGAGGAAGTTGTATGGCTGAGAAATCTGAACGCCAAACAGAAGTCGTAACAAACAGCATCCCGTTGCCTGCTGAAGGCCCGGAAGCAAGTGTAGAAGACGCGAAAAAGCAATTGATCGAACAAGGGAAAAAAACCGGAGAATTGAACTACGAACAGATTGCCGATAAATTGGCTATTTTTGAAATGGAATCGGACCAAGTAGAGGAATTCATTGATCAATTGGAAGGGCATGGCATCGAACTTGAACGCAAGAGCGATGATGAAGAACATTTGGACCGTCTCATGAAACCGACCGAAGAGAAGTTCGACTTGAATGACTTGAGTGTACCGCCAGGCGTCAAGATCAACGACCCGGTCCGCATGTACTTGAAAGAGATTGGGCGCGTCGACCTATTGAAGGCCGAGGAAGAAGTACGTCTTGCAAAACTCATCGAACAAGGCGACGAGGAAGCGAAAAAACGCCTTGCGGAAGCCAACTTGCGTCTCGTCGTCTCAATCGCGAAACGCTATGTAGGCCGTGGCATGCTGTTCCTGGACTTAATCCAGGAAGGGAATATGGGGCTTATCAAAGCGGTCGAGAAATTCGACTACTCGAAGGGCTTCAAATTCAGTACCTACGCCACGTGGTGGATCCGCCAAGCCATTACGCGCGCCATCGCCGACCAGGCGCGGACGATCCGCATCCCGGTCCATATGGTCGAAACGATCAACAAATTGATCCGCGTACAGCGCCAGCTATTGCAAGACCTTGGCCGCGAGCCTTCTCCGGAAGAAATCGGCGAAGAGATGGACCTGTTGCCTGAAAAAGTGCGCGAGATCTTGAAGATTGCCCAAGAGCCGGTATCTCTTGAAACACCGATCGGTGAAGAAGACGATTCGCATTTGGGAGATTTCATCGAAGATTCCGATGCACAGTCGCCATCTGATCATGCAGCTTATGAATTGCTGAAAGAACAGTTAGAAGATGTGCTCGACACATTGACCGACCGAGAAGAAAATGTCTTGCGCCTGCGTTTCGGCTTGGATGATGGCCGCACGCGGACGCTCGAAGAAGTCGGCAAAGTATTCGGCGTGACGCGTGAGCGCATTCGCCAAATCGAAGCAAAAGCTCTCCGCAAACTGCGCCATCCATCGCGCAGCAAGCGCTTGAAAGATTTCTTGGAGTAAAGTAAATGAATCCTTCTGGGCTAAAAGCCTGGAAGGATTTTTTTTGCGTTCAAGGGCAATGCCGAGGCGGTGCAGCCGTCTAAGGAAAAGGCGAGCTTTCCGTCTGTATAACAACATATTGGAATAACTTTTCGTTATGCCTTGCTTGTGTCGGAATTTTAGCTATATAATGAATATTGTAAGCGTATTCATAGCAAAGGGGATGTAAGATATGAATTTCGATTTGACACAAGAACAGCAAATGATCAAGAAGACGATGCGAGAATTCGCCGATAAAGTGGTGGCACCAGGTGCCGTCGACCGAGACCGCACGAAAGAATTTCCGAAAGAGGCTTTCAAGCAGCTGTCCGACATGGGGATGATGGGATTGCCGTTTGATGAAGCTTATGGCGGGGCCGGTGCGGATACGACGAGTTTTGCGATCGTCACAGAAGAATTGAGCCGCGTCTGTGCTTCAACAGGCATCACATATTCTGCCCATATTTCGCTTGGCGGTGCTCCGCTCAGCTTGTTTGGGACAGAAGAGCAGAAACAGAAGTATTTGACGCCGATTTGTTCGGGTGAATCGTTCGGGGCGTTTGGGCTGACGGAGCCGAATGCCGGTTCGGATGCCGGAGGAACGGAAACCCGCGCAGTGGAAGACGGGGACGACTGGGTCATCAATGGATCGAAAGTATATATCACCAACGCAAGCCACGCGAAGCATTTGGCGATTACCGCCATCACCGGCATGAATGACGGCAAAAAAGAAATCAGCGCCATCATCGTGCCGACCGATGCAGAAGGCTTCACCATCATCGATAATTACGAAAAAATGGGCTTGAATGCATCGAACACGACTGAATTGGTACTGGAAAATGTCCGCGTACCGAAAGAGAATTTGCTCGGCAAACGTGGCGAGGGCTTCAAGCAATTTTTAGTGACGCTTGATGGCGGGCGCATCGGCATTGCGGCGATGGCCGTCGGGATCGCGCAAGGCGCGTTCAATAAAGCCCTCGCTTACGCGAAAGAACGTAAGCAATTCGGTAAAACATTGTCGGAATTCCAAGTGACGCAGTTCAAACTCGCGGATATGGCGATGAAGATTGAGCTTGCGCGCAATATGGTCTATAAAGCGGCATGGCTGAAAGACCAGGGGCGCCCGTTCACGAAAGAAGCGTCCATGGCCAAATTGTATGCTTCCGAGATGGCGATGGAAGTGGCGGATGAAGCCATCCAGATCCATGGCGGCTATGGCTATATGAAGGAATATGAAGTGGAGCGTTATATGCGCGACGCTAAGCTCTTGGAGATCGGCGAAGGGACATCCGAGGTGCAGCGCATGGTCATCTCAAGGCTGGTCGGCTGCTGAGTGAGTTACGAGAAAACTGTGTCATCTTAACTGCTTGTTGAGTGCCGTCAACAGAATCCTTCGAATTTACCGATTTTGTCACAATACGGCAAATATTATTCGATATGGCTTTTCGTTTACTGGATAATACAGTACAATAATGAGTGATACTTATACTATCATCAAGCAGAACACAGTAGAAGGAGGGTTACGGATGCAAAAGAATGCAATTGTACCTTATATCTTAATCATGGCTTTCGGTATTGGCCTGATTTTCTTCCTGTCATTGGAAGGAGTCGGCAACGAAGCTGAAATTGCTGAAGAACATGCAGCAGAAGAAGGCGGCGGCGAAGCGGCTGAAGGCGAAGGCGGAGAAGAAGCGGCAAGCGGCGATTTCGATCCAGCAGCTACAGCGGAAGCAAGCTGTGTTTCCTGCCACGGTTCAAGCTATGAAGGCGGAGTTGGTCCATCATTGGTAGCTACAGAACTTGGCCAAGACGAAATTGAAGAAATTTTGATCAACGGTAAAGGCACAATGCCTCCAGGACTTGTTCCTGAAGAGAACGTAGCAGCAATGGCTGAGTGGGTACTTTCACTCGAATAGCATCAAAAACCCTTAGTTCTTCTGGAGCTAAGGGTTTTTTGTCAATTAGGAGGAACGTTATGAATGCGCAGCAATTATCAGTTCGATTAATGAAAGTGGCAGAATATGTGCAAGCAGGAGCGGTCGTAGCAGATATCGGCTCAGATCATGCCTATTTGCCATGCCATCTTCTACATAATGGCATTGCCAGCCGTGCGGTTGCCGGAGAAATCGTTAAAGGCCCTTATGAATCGGCGAAAAAGCAAGTACGCGCGGAAGGGCTGGAAGGCAAAATCACCGTCCGGCTCGCCCCTGGTCTCGAAGCGATCGAGCCATCAGACGGGATTACGGCGGTAACCATTGCCGGAATGGGCGGCACGCTGATCGCTTCCATCTTGGAAGAAGGAAAAGGGCGGCTTGAAGGGGTGAAGCGATTGATCCTGCAGCCGAATGTCCACGCCCAGGCGATACGGCAATGGGCAGTCCAAAACGGCTGGCAAATTATCGCTGAAGAGATCTTGAAAGAAAAAGACAAGATTTATGAGATCCTCGTCCTGGAGCCGACTGCTGAAGAAGTGAAGTTGGATGCGAAAGAGTTGCTATTCGGCCCGGAACTATTAAAACAGCAAACCGAAATTTTCAAGGAAAAGTGGCAGCGCGAGGCAGCGCAATGGAGAGCAATCGCCGAACGTTTGGAGAACACACAGCAAACCGAAGACATTCGTACGAAAAGAGAGCAATTGCTCGAAAAAATCGCATTGATGGAAGAGGTGTTTGCGGATGAAAATTCCTAACGGGCAACAGATCATCGAACAGTTCGAGAAATGGTCGCCGAAATATTTGGCGATGGAGGGAGATCCAATCGGTCTGCACGTCGGTACCTTGAATAAAAAAATCGAACGCGTACTGGTGACGCTGGACGTCGATGATGCGGTAGTAGAAGAGGCGATCGAAAAAGGCGCTGGGCTTATCATTGCGCACCATCCGCCGATTTTCCGTCCTTTGAAACATCTCCAGACGGATTTTCCTCAAGGCCAATTGATGGAAAAATTGATCAAAAATGATATTGCAGTATATGCTGCGCACACCAATCTCGATGTTGCGTGGGGCGGCGTCAATGACCTGTTGGCAGATGCGCTCGAATTGAGCGACACAGAAGTATTGGTGAAAACTTACGAAGCAGAGCTCGTGAAGATTGCGGTATTCGTACCTGAAAGCCATGAAGACCAAGTACGGAAAGCTTTTGGCGATGCCGGTGCCGGAGCAATTGGCGATTATGAGTATTGCAGCTATACCTTGTCCGGCACAGGACGCTTCCGACCCAACGCTTCAGCCGATCCGTATATCGGGGAGTCGGGAAAAATGGAAGAAACAGCGGAATCGAAAATTGAAGTTGTTGTCAGGAAAGCCGAAAAAGATCGAGTGATCCGCGCAATGATGGCAGCTCATCCTTATGAGGAGCCGGCATATGACGTGTTCACGTTAGAAAACAAGGAACTGCCAATGGGGCTTGGCCGCATCGGACGCTTGAAAGAAGAGATGAACTTGGATGCGTTTGCGGAGCACGTGAAAAAGAATTTGGATGTGCCGTTTGTCCGTGTTGTCGGCGCTGGCAATGAAACCATCAAAAAAGTGGCAGTACTCGGCGGCGATGGCAACAAATACATCCAGCAGGCAAAACGTGCCGGAGCGGATGTCTACATAACGGGTGATCTTTATTTCCACGTTGCACAAGATGCACAGGCAATCGGCTTGCCGGTGATTGACCCTGGACACCATGTCGAGAAAGTGATGATTCAGGGAGTCGTAGACCATATGACGGAAAAAGGCGCTAACTGGCAATGTGAATTCCTGCTGTCTGAAGTAAATACAGAGCCGTTTCGCTTAAAGTAAATATGTAAAAAAGAGGCCCCATTCAGGGCCTCTTTTTTAGGTTTTATTCATTTACCGGATACGGTTCGATGCGATCCGATGGTTTCGGATGTTTGATCTTCGGCAAGATTTTATTGAGTGGGACGGAACGCTCGAGTGTGTGCGTTTCCGGATCTTCCGGATCGTATTGATCCAAGAACTTCATGACTTCTTTGACGATCGGTGTAGGCGTGGAGGCGCCAGCGGTCAAGGCGACCGTTTCGATGCCTTCAAGCCATTCCAATTTCAATTCAGACAAATCAGAGATGCGGTAAGCCGGCGTGCCGGCGATATCTTGTGACACTTGCGCCAGGCGGTTAGAGTTATTGCTCATCGGGTCACCGATGACCAATAGCAAATCGGTATCCCCGGCTTGTTCCGCGACGGCTTCCTGGCGAACTTGTGTAGCCAGGCAGATCTCTTTATGCACTTCCGCCTGCGGGAAACGTTCTTTTAACCGTTCCATCAAATGGACGACATCCCATTGGCTCATCGTCGTTTGGTTGGTAATGATGATTTTATCTTCATTGAGTTCAAGGGCATTGACATCTTCGAGCTTTTCAACCAAATGAACTAGGTCCGGAGCAACGCCGATTGCGCCTTCCGGTTCCGGATGGCCGCTTTTTCCGATATAGATGATATGGTAGCCTTCTGCCGTTTTCTCGCGGATCAAGTCATGTGTCACAGTAACATCAGGGCACGTGGCGTCAATCGAAACGAGTCCTTTTCTTCTGGCCAGTTCGCGCACTTGTGGCGAGACGCCGTGTGCAGTGAAAATGACGGTGCCAGTTTCAACCTTCTCTAAGATTTCCAGGCGGTTGGTGCCATCAAGGGTGATGATGCCGTCTTGCTCAAATGCATCCGTCACGTGTTTGTTGTGGACAATCATGCCCAGTATATAAATCGGGCGCGGCAAGGTTTCATCCATGGCTGCATTTTTCGCGATGACCATGGCATCCACAACCCCGTAGCAATAGCCTCTTGGCGATATCTTTTTTACTTTCATTATCAAACCGCACTCCTTTCAACATCATGATTTCATTATAACGGAGACGCCGCTTCTTTACAAAAGATGCATCGCTCAGGAGAGCCATTTTATGCTATAATAGCTAGAGCTTAAGGAGGGAACTATATCCCATGACAAAATTCAATGAATACCGTCTCAAGCCATTTTTGCTTGAAGCGGTCGAAAAACTCGGTTTCACAGAACCGACAGCTATCCAAAAGGAAATGATTCCGCAAATCATGAGTGGAAACAGTGCCATTGGCCAGTCCCATACAGGTACAGGCAAGACCCATAGCTTTATCATCCCGATCGTCGAACGCATAGATGTGTCGAAACAGGAAGTGCAAGCGGTGATCGCAGCGCCGACACGTGAACTCGGAACGCAGATCTTTAACGAAATCCAGAAACTGATCGGCGATTCCGGCATCGAAGTGAAATCGTTCATCGGCGGAACGGATAAACAGCGTTCAATCAATAAATTGAAAACGCAGCCGCATATCGTTATCGGCACACCAGGCCGTTTGAAAGACCTCGTCAACGAAAATGCGTTGCTCGTCCATACCGCGAAGATCCTAGTCGTCGATGAAGCCGACCTAGCATTCGACATGGGCTTTATCGAAGAGATCGACCAAGTCGCAGGGAAAATGCGTGACGACCTGGAAATGTACGTATTCTCCGCCACAATTCCTGAGAAACTCAAGCCGTTCCTGAAGAAATACATGGCCAACCCAGCGCATATCAAAATCGGCGACAAACGCCCTGCTGCTGAAGGATTGGACTTTTACCTGGTACCGGTGCGCAGTAAAAAGAAAGTTGAACGCTTGCAAGAAGTGATGCAAATCATCAATCCGTATCTTGCGATCATCTTTGTCAATACACGCACGAATGCCGATTACATCGCTGAAGAATTGTCGAAAAAAAGAATCCGCGTAGGGAAGATCCACGGAGATTTGGCACCGCGCGAGCGCGTCAAAATGATGAAGCAAGTACGCGACCTGGAGTATCAATACATCGTAGCGACAGACCTTGCCGCACGCGGAATCGATATCCAAGGCGTCAGCCACGTCATCAACTATGAATTGCCGGAAGACCTGGAATTCTTCATCCACCGTGTCGGGCGGACAGCGCGTGCTGGCCTTAAAGGCGTCGCGATTACTTTGTTCAGCCCGGAAGACGAGGATGCCATTGTCCGCGTCGAGAAGATGGGGATCCCGTTCCAGCAAAAAGACATCGTCAAAGGCGAATTTGTGGACATGAAAGAGCGCCACGGCCGTAAAAAACGTGTGCGCACGGAGAACGAGGCCGATACCAAGGCAAAATCGATGGTTCACAAACCGAAAAGTGTCAAACCGATGTACAAGAAGAAAATGAAATGGAAAATGGACGAAATCAAAAAAGCGGAACGACGCAAAAACCGCAAAAAGTAAGGGGGTTTGTAAATGCTATTAGGATCGCATGTCTCGATGAGCGGCAAGAAAATGCTTCTCGGCGCGAGTGAGGAAGCCGCTTCCTACGGCTCTACGACTTTTATGATCTATACGGGTGCACCGCAAAACACGCGCCGCAAACCGATCGAAGAACTGAACATCGAAGCGGGACGGGCGCATATGGCAGAGCATGGCCTGTCGAATATCATCGTCCACGCACCCTATATCATCAATATCGCCAACACGACCAAACCGGCAACATTCGAACTCGGTGTTGAGTTTTTGCAATCGGAAATCGAACGCACGGCGGCACTAGGGGCGGAACAAATCGTCTTGCATCCCGGTGCACATGTCGGCGCGGGAGTGGAAGCCGGCACACAAAAAATCATCGAAGGCTTGAATGAAGTGCTGACGCAGGATTTCCCGGTCAATATCGCTCTTGAGACGATGGCCGGAAAAGGCAGTGAAATCGGTCGTAATTTCGAGGAACTGGCAGCCATCATCAATGGCGTGACACATAACGAACGTTTGTCGGTCTGCTTCGATACATGCCACGTCCACGATGCAGGCTATAACATCAAAGAAGATTTCGACGGGATGTTGGCGGAATTTGACCGCATCATCGGAATTGACCGCCTGCAGGTGCTGCACATCAACGACAGCAAAAACGTGCGCGGAGCAGGGAAAGACCGCCATGAAAACATCGGCTTTGGGGAAATCGGCTTTGATGCACTCAATTCAATCGTCCACCATAAACAATTGATGCATGTACCGAAAATACTCGAGACTCCGTATGTCGGTTTGGATGCGAAAAAGAAAAAAGCGCCATATGCATATGAGATCGAGATGTTCAAAAACGGCAGCTTTGCGCCTGATGACATCGAGAAGATGAAATTGCCGATCGAATCGCAATAAATAAGGGAGGAGGCTGTTCCGAAAAGTCATGAAACATGGCATTTCAAACAGCCTCTTTTTATTTGAAGTTAAAGGCATCCCAAATCGAAAAAGAGCTGCGCAAGATAATGCAATGTGGCCTTTACGATTTGCAGTTTGCTGCTCGACTTCCAAAAACGTTATTTTAAAGGCCAAACGGTTTACAGGAAGACACAACTGCTCTATACTTTTTATAGTAAATCGTAATCATTCTTATTGGAAAAGGGGCGTCCCTATGGCAGCGCCATTAATCAACATTAAAGAAGTCAGCTATGAATATGAACAAACGAAAGCATTGGACCACATTTCGATGACAGTGGAGGAAGGTGATTTCCTGGCGATACTCGGCCCGAACGGATCGGGGAAATCGACTTTATTGAAAATCATGCTCGGACTCATTCGGCCTTCTGAAGGCAGCGTGGAATTGTTCGGCATTGATTCGAAACAGTTTAAACACCGCGAATGGATCGGCTATGTGTCGCAAAAGTCGAATTCGTTCAACTCGGCGTTCCCGGCAACTGTCCAGGAAGTGGTGGCAGGGGGGCTAGCGAAAAAAGCCGGGCTGTTCCATAAATTGCCGAAAAATACAGCCCAACAAGTCGAGGAAGCGCTCGATGCAGTGGGCATGAAATCCTGTAAAAGCCGCAGCATCAGCGAACTTTCCGGCGGCCAACAGCAGCGCGTCTTTATCGCACGGGCGCTTGTCGCCAAGCCGAAAGTGCTGATACTTGATGAGCCGACTGTGGGCATCGATGTCCAGAACGTCCAGGCGTTCTATGATATGCTCGCTGCACTCAACCGGGAGCGCAATATTACGCTGGTGCTCGTGACGCATGACGTCGATACGGTGACCGACCGCATCTCGCACGTTGCCTGCTTGAACCAGACCATCCATTTCCACGGCTTTAAAGACCAATTGCATATGATGAGCGATGAGAAGCGCGAAGCGTGGTATGGTCATTCCGTCCGGAAAATCCATCATACGGAAGGAAGCCATACGCATGCTTGACGCCATCCTGTCCTATGAATTTCTGCAAAACGCATTCGCATCCGGCTTGATCATCGGTGTCATTGCACCGCTTCTCGGTGTCTTCATCGTCGTCCGGCGGCTGTCGCTGATTGCAGATGCCTTGAGCCATGTGACGCTTGCCGGCATTGCCGGAAGCCTTTATCTAAGCCAAAGTGTCGGCGCGCTTGCGCTATTGAATCCGTTGTACCTCGGCATCGCGTCGTCAGTAATGGGCTCGATGCTCATCGAGCGGCTGCGCAGCGTCTATAAGCATTACGAAGAACTGGCCATCCCGATCATCCTTTCTGCAGGCATCGGCTTCGGCGCCATTTTCATTTCCCTGGCGGAAGGGTTTTCGAGCGATTTGTTCGGTTACCTCTTTGGCACCGTATCAGCTGTCAGTCGCCAGGATTTGTTTATCGTCGCAGGGATCGCCGTGATCGTGTTGGCGTTTATCCGCATCTTCTTCAAGGAATTGTTTGTCCTGTCTTTTGATGATGAATACGCACGGGCATCCGGCCTTCCTGCAAAATGGATCCACTTTCTATTTATGATTGTCACGGCTTTGGTCATTGCCGGTTCGATGCGCATCGTCGGCATCCTGCTCGTGTCATCACTGATGACCATTCCGGTAGCGACAGCCATGCGCGTCGCCAAAAGCTTCAAGCAAACCATCTGGCTATCGATCTTATTTGGCGAAATATCGGTCCTGACCGGGCTAGTCGCCGCGTTTTATTTTGATTTGGCGCCAGGCGGCACGATTGTCGTCACATCAATTGCCATTTTACTGGTCATTCTGGCTTATCGAAAAATCTCGTTATCTAAGAAAAGGGGGGCAGCCGCATGAATTTAACGAAAGCGTGGGGCATCCTGAAAGAAAACGGTTTTAAAGAAACAACAAAACGCAATCAGATTCTGGAAATCTTCGAAGGGGACGAACGCTATCTGACCGCACGTGATATTTTGGATGTCATGCAAAAAGACTACCCAAGCATGAGCTACGATACCGTTTACCGCAACTTGGCGACGTTTGTGTCGCTCGATATTTTGGAGGCGACCGAGTTGTCCGGTGAAAAGCATTTTCGCATGCATTGCGAAAGCGACCATCACCACCATCATTTCATCTGCATGGATTGCGGCAAGATCAAGGAAATTCCGCTTTGCCCGATGGACTTATTGGGTGCGGCGTTGCCGGCCTATGAAATCGACAACCATAAATTCGAAATCTACGGGAAATGCCCGGACTGTAAATAAACGCTAGTAATGAAA
>NZ_JAPEHT010000041.1 GCF_028823615.1 Planococcus sp. A6 | reverse complement strand
GGATGGCAGCTGCCATCCTCCTTTTCGCATCTATTGAGAAACACATGTCCTTCTTGATGTTATGAACAAAAGCGGATCGTGCCCGGCTGGAATGGCGCGCAAAAAAGCTGCCGAGCTTTCTCGACAGCCTGGAGACTCCCCTTGCTTTGTATGAAGAATTTTCTTTATGGAGGGGTGAAGTCAGTCGCGAAGAGCTGGAAGCTTTCCATCCGGCTCCTGTTCGACCGGAAACTTCGTGAAAAAGATGGTGCCTTCAGGTCCTGTCTCGATAGTGATCGTCGCATTATGGCGAGCTGCCACAGCGTAACAGATACCCAGCCCAAGGCCCGTGCCTTCGTCTTTTGTCGTATAGAAAGGTGTGCCGATTTTTTCGATGATGGCAGGATCGATGCCGCTGCCCTGATCCTGAACTGCCAGCACCACGAAGTTTTCGTTTTCCGGATAGGTGCCGATGGTCAGAGTCTGCCCTTCACCCATCGCTTCAAGCCCGTTGCGATATAAATTGATAATCAATTGCCGGATTTCATTATGATTCAACAACAATTCCGGCACTTCCTGTGTGTAAATGCGGATTTGTTTGTTCTGATTGGACGTATCGATTTTGATCAACGGGGAAATGTCCTCGAGAATGGTATTCAAGCTCATCATTTTCATATCGGAAGTCTGCGTATTGCCGACCGATAGAAATTCAGTGATGATGGCATTCGCCCGGTCCAATTCACCGATCATCAAATTGAAATGGGAGGCATGCGGCTCTAATTGCTCGTTGCTTAACATCAATTGCAGGAAACCGCGCACCGTCGTCATCGGATTGCGGATTTCGTGGCTGATCCCTGCTGCCATCTGGCCGATCAGATCCATATTGGCGAGCCTTTTCAATTCTTTTTCGTATTTCTTTTTCTCTTTGATGTCTTTCAACATACAGCATATGCCGTCATCAAACGGATAGGCGGTAATTTCAAACCAAAAATCATGCACGTCGGATTGAGTTTCAAAGCGGACTGTCACCCGGTCATTCATGGCTCGATGGAACTCGGTATAGGTAATGGTTGCCACAGTTTGCGGAAACACCTCCCAAATGTTCTTGCCAAGCACTTCCTCCACTTTTTTCCCTCCCGGAAAAAAATGATGCTTGTTCACATAGGTGTATTCCCAGTCTTTATTGAGCACAAAAAAGCCATCCGTGATACTTTCAATCACGCTGTTGACCCGTTTGTTCGCAGCATACAACTCACGCGTCCGCTCTTCGACCATGCCTTCCAATTGATCCATATACAATAAATTCGAAAACACCGGGGCAGTGGCATCGATAATGGATTGCGCGAACGAAACCTGCAAATCAATAGCCTTTTTCAGCCCCACACAAGTACATGACGCAGAAACGATGCCATGCACTTTTCCCATGGAAACTATTGGAAGAAGCAGCAGTTCCCCGCGACCACCCATATCGGCCCGGATTGGCTCTTTCTTTGATAGAGCTCGCTTGATCAGCTCTTCATAATTATCGGTTAAGCCCTTTTTGGCAAGATGTTCATGCCAGTCCTGTTCGGACACTTCACCCGCTGCGTGAAACCTAATTGGCGTGCTGCCTTTCGCGCTCGGCGGCTTGATGATATGTGCGGCAAAATCCCCGGTGCCAAACGCCCGTTTCAAATAATCGAAGCACACGTTCAAGCTTGCCCGAATCGTCGGACAGAAAGACAATTCACGGGTGAGGTCGAGCAATAGTTGCTTTTCCGTCAACAACTTCTCCTTTTGATTGAGGGCTTTCGCGTTTTGGATCGCAACGGCTGCCATGTTTACGTAAGCTTCGACGCTTTCAATCTCTGATGGCGTTAAATTCATCGGTATGCCGTAATTGAACAGGAACACCATGCCAATGAATTCCTTTTCAGAGGAAATCGGCAGCGCCAATAAGGAATTGATTCGGAAGGCTCCCACCGGCGTCAAATCCGGCCGATTATCTGTAGACGTATCCGCTATGTAGATGGTTTTTCTCTTTTCTATTAATTCAGCTGCCAGCGGGTCAGTTTGCGGATCGATAATTTGCGATTGCAGTGTTACGCCGCTCATCATCTCCGGTTTTCCCGCAAAACCACGGTAAGTGCCGTCGCCTTCCGGCAAAAAGATCCCTACAGAATCGCACTGGACAATTTCCTCCGAAATTGCCGTTGTGACTTGCTGCAGAACTTCATGCAAATCCAGTTTCATATTAACAATGCGTGTGATGTTCGCAAGCCTCGAATACCGCGATTGATCATTCACCATACAATAACTCTCCATTTCCCCCAACTGATCGTTGGATTCCATCTACCAATATCTATTAAAAATTTCTTTCCGGATTACTCTCTTCACCTGTCTACAATATTACTATATAGATTTAGTTACAACCGTTTTATTTGTTAATAAATGTTTATTGTAATTTTTCCCCTTTTAAATAATGAATACCTAAAGTCAATTCCACTTGCTTGGGAACTAGCCTGCCTTGAAATGAATGCCGATTAGAAGGTGAAAGCTTTCTCGACAAACTAAAAAAGGAGGATGGCAGCCGCCGTCCTCCTTTTTATTATTCTCTTCCTGCGATATACGCCCATTTATAGCTGAAATCGCCCGTGAACGGATGCGTGATGACATCATGCACATACGGTTTTTGCAGCGCCATGCTGCCAAACTGATACATATTGGCGATGGCTGCATCTTCTTCCACGAGAATTTTCTCGACTTCCGCCAGTGCCTGCCAGCGCTCTTGCGGCTTCAATGCAAGTTCGCCGTTCGCCTGTTCAAGCAATTCATCCACTTGTTCATTGGAATACGCCATCGTGTTTTGAGTGGAGTCCGTCGCAAATAAATCAAGGAATGTAATCGGGTCCTGGAAATCCGGGCCCCACCCTGTGCTTTGGATATCGTAATCCTGTGCTTCGTTCTTATCGAGCAAGACATTGAATGGCACTTGGCTCATCTCAAGAGTCAAGCCTTCCAGATTGCCTTCCATCTGGTCTTTCATATAGGCATCGATTTTTTTGGAAAGTTCCGTATCACCGCTCAAGTACTCCAAGCTCACTTCCGTCAGCCCTTCTTCCTTCAAGCCTTCTGCCCATAAGGCTTTCGCTTCCTCAGCATTGAATTCCATCATATCCCCATTGACTTGTCGGAAATCTTCATTGTTTGCATCGAACGTAAATTCTGTCGGGACCAAGAAATCTGCCGGAATCGATCCGTTGGCAAGGACCACATCAGCCAAATCCTGTTTATTGAACGACAGCGCCAAAGCTTTGCGTAATTTCGGGTTCGCAAGCGGCGTCGGTTCGCCTTCGCGCTCCTGGTTGAACTGCAAATAATAGACCGATGGCTTCAAGACGCGCACAACCTCTTCATCCTCTGCGTATTGCATCGCAAATTCGCCAGCCAAGCCGGCACGATCCGCTTCTCCTGTCTCATATAAATTAACGCCAGTCCCTGGATCCGGAACGATATTAAATTCGACCTTATCTAATTTCACCGTTTCCGCATCCCAATATTCGGGGTTTTTCTCCAGCTCCCACGATGCTGCAGTTGCATCCCAGTTCGCCAAAATGAACGGCCCGTTCGATATCAGTTTGGACGAGTCCATGGCATAATCTTCTCCGTGCTCTGTCACGTAAGCTTCATTTTGCGGATAAAATGTGCCGAATGCCATTAATGACAAGAAATAAGGAATCGGGCGTTCGAGTGACACGACCAGCGTCTGGTCGTCTTTTGCAGCAATGCCGAGTTCCGACTTGTCCAGCTTGCCTTCTGCAATCGCCGCGGCATTTTTGATCGTTCCCGCCATCATATATGGCCCGTAAGTGGAGCCTGTTTCTGGATCGGCTGCGCGCTGCCATGCAAAGACAAAATCATGCGCAGTCACAGGCGTGCCGTCAGACCAGTTTGCATCGCGCAGCTTGAATGTATAGGTCAAGCCGTCTTCGCTGATTTCAGGCTCGGCCGAAGCCATCGCCGGTGTGGCCGTATTCTGTTGATCTAGGCGATAAAGCCCTTCGCCGGCATTGTTCAACATGGTGAACGATACCGCATCGTCCGCCAACACGGAATCCATGGTCGGAATTCCAGACCCTGTCGTTAAGCGCAGTTCCTGGACGCTATCCATTTCTCCATGCCCAGCTTCACTTTCCGTTTCAGATGTCGTTTCCTGATCCCCGCCGCAAGCTGTAAGCATCGCAGCCAAACTGGCCGTCATCACCAAAGCCCAAGCTTTATTTCGTTTAATCATTATGAAGCCTCCTAAGTCTATTGCTCTAGTTCATTTCCCCTCCTATTATATACAAATAATAATTTTCTTGAAAAATATATAAAATTTTGAATTTAATAGAGTTGTTATTATCAGTTATTTATTTCAAAAAAACAACAGGATTTCCAAGAGACGGAAACCCTGTTGTTCGCTAAGATTATTTGCGGTAGTTTAGTTGCTTGGATACAATACGCATGAATTCTTCAAACGAGGCAGAATAGCGGTTCCAATGGTGGTACCATTTGCGGATGGTGTCGAGCAGCCAGAATGGCACCGGTTTGCCGTCGATGATCGGGTAATACTCCTGATACGCTTTTTTCAAATGCTCCCAGCGGAAATCATTGCCGGGCTTGATGTATTCGGACACATCGAGCAGCTTTGCGCGCCCGTCCTGCAAAATGATGTTTTTCAAATGGATATCCCGGGGATTCAAGCCGATTTCACGAATATAGTCGCGCGCTTTTTCCACATCCACGATGGCCTGTTCAGGCACATAAATACCTTGCAGCAGGCAGTCGAATAAAGTTGGACCTTGTTCAAATTTCAGCACAAGCATGCGCTCATTTCTTCCATAGCAAGTCGAGAAATAAACAGATTGGCCGATTTGTTCATATACTTGTGCCTCAGCTTCGAGCTTATCCTTTTTGCCTTCTGCGTATACCTTGAATGCATATTCGGGGAAGTTTTCGGATTGGAACACGGCCGCATCCGTCCCGACGCCGATGCAGCGGAAGCTATCTGCCATTCCCACGATTGTCACAGGTTCATTATCAGGATGCGCTGTCACGGTGACAGCCGACAAAGCTTGCGCCGCCAGTTGCCATTGATCTTCATTCATGCCCATCTCTCCTCTGGTCAGTAAAACTTTCTTCTATTAAAATAACGAACCGCAATAGTCCCGGTTCGTTATTATCATAGCATCTGTTTCACAATTAATCCTTTTACGCACCCGGTTTCATTTCCTGGCGATTGACCCATTCACGAACGGTTTCAATATAAGCATCCGGTTCTTCAATTCCTGGCATGTGCGAGCTGTTTTCGAATACGTAAAATTCCGCATCCGGCACGAGGCTCGCATACTGTTCTGTCGCTTCAGGTGTCGCTTCATCATACCGGCCGCAAGTAAATAAGGCTGGGATATCGATTTCCCGCAAGCACTCTGTCGCGTCGAAATGCTTCAAGGTGCCTGTGACCGTGAATTCCGACGCTCCCCACATATAATTATAGACATTCGAGTTCAGTTGATCGAGATCATTCGAGAACTCGTCTGGCCAAGGATCGACACGGCACATATGGGTTTTGTAATACTGCATCATCGCTTCTTCGTAGTCGTCTGAATCGGTCGTTCCTCGGCTTTCGCTCTCCTCGATCGTCTTTTGCACCTGCTCCGGGAATTGCTTCAAATAAGCGCGCTGATCCCGCTCCCAGCGCTGTGCATCGAGTGCAGGCCCCGAGAATATGACGCTGCGCACGCCGCCTGGTTTCGTAAACAGATAGGACGCAGCGAGCATCGTCCCCCAAGAATGGCCTAGAAGATGAATTTCTTCCAGTTCGAGCGCTTGGATCACTTGCCCAAGTTCTTCGACGTAGCGGTCCACTGTCCAAAGAGACGCATCTTCCGGCCGCTCCGATTTTCCGCAGCCCAACTGGTCGTATTGGATGACCGGACGCTCTGTCCCTAGTTGTTGCAGCGGGTCGCTATCACTGCTTTTCATTCCCGGTCCGCCGTGCAACAGCAAAAGCGGAATACCAGGCCCTTTGCCTGTGATGCGGTACCATACCTTGCCCCCAGTCACGGGAATGAACCCTTCTTTGACATGTTCCATAAATGCTTGCGCCTCCTTTTTTGACCGTTAACAAGCAGTTCTCCATTTAAGCATGATTCCCTTTATTTTCACACACCTATAAGAAAAACCGCCATCCCTTTTCGGAATGGCGGCTGCAGCTTCATCTTACTGTTGGAATTTATTCTTCCAGAAAACCATTTTCCACAAGCCAATCATAAGCAACGACTGAAACGCTCTGTCCTTCGACATCCACGTAGTAATTGAGCTCTCTCATGATGTCGCTGTTCAGGCTATTGGCCAAACGCGCCGTAATTTCTTCAATTTCAGGATATTCATCCAACACTTCCTGATTAATCGACACGGCTGCACGGTATGGCGGGAAAAACTGTTCATCGTCTTCTAAAACGACGAGGTCATAACTTCTGATCGTCGCATCCGTTTCAAAAGCTACTGAGACATCGACTTGGCCGTTGTCGAGCGAACGCTGCGTCAACCCGATATCCATCTGGTTGACTTGGCCGGAACCGAATTCAAAGCCGTAAGTTTCTTCAACACCCGGCAAGCCATCGGAACGGTTGGCGAATTCAGCATCAGCCGCCATCGACAGCTCCCCTGGATTGTCATTGATATAATCGGCGAGGTCGCTGATCGATTCGATCCCGAGCTCTTCCGACCGTTCGCTTGTCATGGCGAGCGCATAGGTGTTATTGACTTCCGACATATTCATCCAGTGGATGCCGTTTTCGCTGTCGAGTTCTTTGACCTTTTGGAACGCAGCTTCAGGGTCCGCGATGGATTCTTCGCCCATATACGTAATGAGCGCCGTTCCCGTGTATTCCCACATCAGGTCCACTTGGCCGTTTTCGAGTGCGGAACGGACCACACTGCTGCCGAGATTGTTCATTTGATTGACTTTGAATCCTTCTTCCACTAACAAGAAAGCCGTCATCTCAGACAAGATATATTGTTCTGTAAAGTTTTTGCCCCCGACTGTCACTTCTTTTCCTGTTACGCCTGAACAGGCGGACAAGATCAGCATAATGACCAGCAGAGGAATAAGTTTGAGTGATTTAATCACAAATTCCGATACCTCCTATTCGCTAAGCTTTCTCAATGCGCCTTGACCCTTTTGGCACGACGATATATTCCACTTTGCGCAGGATGTAATCAGCGAGAATCGCTAACAAGGTCACCGGAATCGCCCCTGAAATGAGGAATCCGTTATCAAACAGATTGATGCCGGTGAAGATCCATACGCCAAGGCCGCCCGCCCCGACCACATAGGCAAGAGCCGCTGTCCCGATATTCAAGACGACAGCCGTGCGGATACCTGCAAGGATCGAGTAAGCCGAATTGGGAAGTTCGATGCGGAACAGGATCTGGTGCGGTTTCATGCCCATTCCTTTGGCCGCATCGATCATGTTCTTATCAATCGAGTCGATGCCGGCCACGGTGTTTCTGAAAATCGGCAGGATCGAATAAATGAACAGCGCAAACACTGCGGTCTGGAATCCGATGCCCAAAATACTGATCATCAAGGCAAGAACGGCGAGGCTCGGAATCGTTTGACCTAAGTTTGCGATATTGGAGAACACCCACTCCGCTTTCTTGAATTTTGGCCGTGTGATGAGAATACCGGCCGGCACTGCGATTAAAATAGCGAGCAGCGAGGAAACCAACACAAGTACTATGTGCTGTCTTAATAACACCAAAAATGTTTCCGATTGGCTAAAAATATAGTCAAAATAACTGTTGGAGATCGCCCAAATGAAAAATGCGGCGACCGCTGCATAAAGCGCATATCTGACAATATTGCCTATCAATTTTTTACGTTTCACCGGATCACCCTTCCTGGGAGGCGGACATCTTCCCTTTTATTTCGTAATGTAAATATTTCTGGACCATGTCGATGGTAATCGTCCCGATGTTTTCATCCTGCTCGTCTTTGACGATGACTTGATCCGCTTCCTGGTTCAATAGCATCGACAAAGTGTTGCGCAGATCTTGGTGGACATGGATCGTTTTTGTATCTTGTATTGCTTCGTCGACTGGGCCAAGCCCGATCACTTCACGCAAATTTTGCACTGTGTGCAAGCTTAAACCTTTAATGGCGCGGTCTTTCCCGAAAAACTGGGAAACGAATTCATTTTTCGGATGCGCCAGCATTTCGGAAGGCGTATCGAATTGCATGATTTTGCCGTCGCGCAGCAGCACGATTTTATCCGCCATCTTGATCGCTTCATCGATGTCATGGCTGACAAACAGAATCGTTTTCTTCACTTCGCGCTGGATTTGCAGGAATTCTTCTTGGATCTTGTCGCGAATGATCGGGTCAAGTGCACCGAACGGTTCATCCATCAGCATGACCGGCGGATCGGCCGCAAGCGCACGGACAACGCCGATGCGCTGTTGCTGGCCGCCTGATAGTTCATGAGGGTAGCGTTTTCCGTAATCTTTGGCATCCAAGCCAATCAGCTTCATCAAATAACTGAAGCGCTCGCGTTTGTCTTTTTTACTCCAGCCCAACAGGTCCGGTACGAGCATGACATTTTCTTCAATCGTCATGTTCGGGAACAAGCCGTTGCTCTGGATGACGTAACCGATCTTTCTTCTCAACTCAATGGGATCCAAATCTTTCGAGTTTTCCCCATTGATGACGATTTCACCTTTTGTGATGGTCTCAAGCTGGTTAACCATTCGAAGCAGCGTCGTTTTCCCGCAGCCAGATGGCCCGAGCAACACGACGATTTTTCCTTGTTCCACTGTGAAGTCGACGTCATCGATCGCCGTTATCTCTTCTCCATAGCTTTTTGTTACGTGATTAAATGAAATCATAGACTCACCTCTCTGCAGTTACTCCGCTATTGCTTTTTTCGTAAAGCGTTTTTGAATCAGTAGTAGGATGGAATCCGCAATGATCGCCAATATCGCCACCGCGATGGATCCGCTGATGATCAGATAATTGTCGTTCCTGCTGATGCCTTGTGTAATGAGGACGCCGAGACCGCCCGCGCCGATATAAGCTGCGATAACAGCGATTCCGATATTCATGACCACCGCCGTACGGACACCGGCCATGATGACCGGCAAGGCATTGGGGATTTCGACACGCAACAGGCGCTGATGCGTTTTCATGCCCATGCCGATTGCCGCGTCGCGCATTTCAGGATTGACGTTTTTGATGCCGGTATACGTATTGCGGATGATCGGCAATTGTGAATACAGCACCAACGCCACAAAAGCCGGCACAAAGCCGATGCCCTGGTTGATCAGGGAGAAGATCGGAATCATTACCCCGAAGAGTGCGATACTCGGAATGGTTAATGTAATGGAAGCGATTTGAAGAACTGTGTCTGCAAGGTATTGGTTCGTAGTTAAGTAAATGCCGAGTGGAATTCCGATCAATAGCGCCACAACAATGGCTAACGAGACGAGCACAGCATGGTCAATCGTCAACTCTAGAATGCGAGGAGCGTTCACCTCAAGAAACCTGGCCCAATTTCCCATTGAAACACCTCCCTTCTTTAATAGAAAAAATGACTGTAATGGCGATTCGGCGCTGACTGTAATTTAATCTATCCAGACACGCCCAATCCTTATGGCTGCCTCAATTGCACAGTGCAAAAGGACGCCACGAAGCGCAGGGAAATACAAAACATCCTCCCTACTAGCCTTTTCGTCCCTTATAAGCATAACATGTATTTTTCTAATAAAATGATTTCTATGGTATTTATCGAGATTAGCTAAAATCGAAGCGGACAAGCGGACAGCTGAAAATCGATTCACTCTCCTTATTTCTCAAAGAAATTAATTTGTTTTTTCGCTCTCTGTTCATTTAAAAAACAAGCCGGCTCATTGATTCTCGATCAAAAGCTGGCTTTTTTTATTTTTGAAAGTATAGCATTTTCTCGTTCCGATTCAGCTCCCAATCCTCAATGCCTTGCCTTTATTCTGGAGCACCGACAGAATGCTGAGTGCCGCCAGCAAACTCGTTTTCGGGTTCGCTGCCATCGGGTTGTTTTCGACTTGCAGGTGCATCTTGCCGAAATCCCCTTGTGCTTCAATCGTATGTGTATTGCGTTCAATTTCCGGATCGACAATGATTCGCACCTTCGTCTCGTGCACCCCGATGCCTGCAATCGCAAGCACCAAAGCCACATTGATGTTCCTCGGGAATTCCCCGACCGCATCAAACGCCGTTCCGTCAAACAGCACTTGTTCATGGTCCGTCTCTATCCCGAGTGACATAGGCGATTTCCGCGTCGTAAGTCGAACAGATTCCAATCCACCGAGCGCCCTTGCTGACTGCAACACATCCAAACCGCCAATTGCGCCCGACGGCAGATAGATCTTCGTGTTGTTCGCATCGGCTAATCCGGTCAGTTCATCCAGGAACTCGAAGTCTTTGAACACGCCGATGCTGCTGACAATGAGGTCTTTTTTATGTTCGGCCACTTGTTTCAAAAACAGCCTTGCCGCATCCACTGTCACAGCTTCTACGACCGTATCGATGGGTCCCGATAGGAAATCTTGAAGATCCGTATAAAAGTCCATGCCAAAACGTTCTTTCAAACGCCTCCCCGCCTCTACATTGCGGCCGAACACCGCGGAAATCCGCCCATCTGCCATGCGGTTTTCATTCACTTGTTCGAGCAAGTAAGTGGCGATATTGCCGGTTCCGATAATGCCAATGTTCATACTAGCCCCTCCCTAAGGTAGATGGTTTTCCTAAGAAATTGCACGAAGCATTCCTCCAATTGAAACCAAATTAAAAGATCGCGCCCCTTCTCATCAACTCCGCTACTGCATGCGTGCGATTGGAAACGCCAAGCTTTTTCACAGCTTGCTTAACATACTGCTTGACCGTAGCCTCGCTGATGTCCAGGCGCCCAGCGATTTCTTTTGTCGCCGCTCCCCAAGCGATTTCCCTCATGACTTCCCATTCTCGCGTGCTCAATAACGCATGGCTTTGGGATATTGAAAACGAGCACAAAATTTTGCCTGCTTGTTCACCAAACTTCGTCATGTGATCCAATAATTCCGGTGAGCATACGGTTTCCTGATTGATGCCGTAAATGAAGCCATGCACAGTAGTTCCGGTGAAGACGGGCATCACGAGAAATGACCGGACAGTGGAATCGATGATGTAATTGCTGCTAGTCTTCTCGAAAATCTCCTGGCCTTCATAATATTTCGCCTTGCGTTCCAGAAGAGCAGCTTCAATCGTCGGCAGGCTGCGGATGTCATAGCGCAATTCCGGGATGTGCCTGATCTTTCCTTGTTCCAATGAAATAATTCCTTCACCCAAAAATCCGATAATCGAGTAACGAAAAAAATAAGCTTCCGCCATTTGGCATTGATTCACAAAGACTTTAAGCATTTCGACCATGGACTGTTCCTGATTGCTTCCTGGCTTCAATATCTCAGTTTGATCCGCAAGGGCCATCTTCACTCATCCTTTCGAAGGAGGCACTTCCTGCTAAAAAGGGAATATGCCTAAGTTATTCATTATTGTAACATTAATAATTGATAGAATATTCCCATTAATCACCAGATTATTCAAGGAGGAATCATCATGACAGAAAAAGTAGTGCTAATTACAGGCGGCGCAGGCGGAATCGGCATGGATACAGCGAAGGCCTTTTTGGAACAGGGCGATCGCGTCGTCCTTGTCGATATTAACCAGGAAGCCCTGGATAAAACGAAAGACTTGCTAGAAGCCGACGAAGAGCAAGTCAAAGTCATTCAAGCAAATGTCACCGAAGAAAGCGATGTGGCAAATTATGTGCAGGAGACCGTAGATGCTTTTGGCCGCATCGATGTCTTCTTCAATAACGCTGGCATCAACGGTCCCCATAAAATGATCAAAGACTTGGAGAAGGAACATTTCGAGAGCATCATGGACATCAATGTCACAGGCGTTTTCCTGGGGCTTAAGCACGTGATCCAGCAAATGGAGAAACAGGGATTCGGCAGCATCATCAACACAGCATCGAATGCGGCTTATATCGGCTCCCCTGGAATGCCCGGGTATATCGCTTCCAAACACGCAGTCGTCGGACTGACAAAAACGGCTGCTTTGGAAACAGCCGCACAAGGCATACGTGTCAATGCAGTCGCACCGGCAGCCATCGATACCCAAATGCTGACCGCCATCCAAAGCAACATTTCCCCGGACGATCCGGAAGCGGCCGCGGCAGCCATCCGGCAAGGCATCCCGGTCGGCCGCTTCGGGACACCGATGGAAGTCGCACAAATCGTGTTGTTCTTGGCTTCCGATAAATCCTCTTTTGTCACCGGTTCCATTTACAATGTCGACGGTGGCATGCAAGCAGATTGATATGGATATAAACGAATAGAGCCCAAGGGAAACAGCCGTTTCCCTTGGGCTCTATTTCAGTTACTGATTTTTACAAGCTGATTATCCACCTTTTACGAAGCCGACCAAACGTCTTTCGCAAAACGGCCGGATTGTTCAAGTTCCCCGAGCCACACCAACGCTTGTTCATGCGTCACGCCTCTCACTTCCTGATAGCTGCGGATCAAGCTTTGCTCCACGGCTGGCGCCATCTTGCCGCCATCTCCGCAAATATACAGATGTCCGCCCTGTTCCAACAGCACAAGAATTTCCTGTGCGTTTTGTTCCATCAAGTGCTGCACATAGACTTTCTCTTGCTGTTGTCTCGAGAAGGCACTATGCAACTCGATCAAGCCAAGATGCTCGGCTTGCTTCAATTCTTCTTCATATAAGAAATCCTCTTGTGCATGGCGGCAGCCGAAATACAGCTGGGCGGCGCCGAGTTGCACTCCTTGTTCTTTCAACACTTTTCGTGCTTGGATAAAGCCGCGGAAAGGTGCGATGCCGGTTCCTGGGCCGACCATGACCAGAGGCGTTTCCGGGTTTTCCGGCAATTGGAAAGCAGTTTGAGGCGTGCGGATAAAGCAAGCGATTTTATCTCCCGCCTCGCGCTTCGCCAAATAATTGGAAGCGACGCCTTCATATTCTCCTGTGCCGCTCCAAGCCGCTCCTTTCACGACACTGACCGTGATGCTCGCTTTGCTGGATGAGACACGCGGCGAACTGGAGATCGAGTAGTAGCGGGCTTTCAATGCCGGCAATAAAGCCAAAAAGTGCTCAAATTCCATCTCGCATGACATAAAGCGTTCCAGCAATTCAAGCATCGTTAAACGCTTCGCGAGCACTTCCCGTTTATACGTCTCGTCTTCCACCAATTGTTCAAGCTCCTGTTTATGCGGCGGGCACGGATTGCTTTTCGCGAGTTCGCGGAGTTGCGCGCGCGTTGCTGGTTCCTGTAATTCCACGTAGCTTGCGAGCAATTGTTCGAGCTGGACTGGCTGGCCGGTCGGCAAATGGTTCGCGCGTCCAGAGCTTCCTTCCAGAACTACATGCTCTTCACCTTTCAAGCCGAAACGCGCCAATACACGGCCCACCAATTCCTTGGAATTCTCCGGCAGCACGCCAAGATGGTCGCCTTCTTGATACGCCGCCCCTTCAGGCAACTGAATCTCGATATGGCGTGTGCTGCGTTCCGCTGTCTTCAATAACTCGTCATTGCCACCAACTACTGCAGTGAACGCATCATATGCACGCGCTGACGGGGTATGGCTGACGCCGCTGATGAATTCCATCGACAGCTGGTTGGTGGATTGTGCGTTCGTTTCCAAGTCGAGCCCGAAACGTTCGGCAAGTGCCGGCCATAGGGCTTGCTGCCATTTTTCTAGCTCCCCGTCGAAATCTTCGCTGGCATCGCCTTCGCCGCGACCGATGAGCTGCGTGGCGCCTACTGCCGACAGTTGTTCATCGATGATGCTCGGCACGCGCTGATAGGTCGTGGCCCAGTTGCGGTCGCCGCAGCCGAAGACGCTGTATGTGACGCCTTCCGTGGAATCAGCGGTTGCTAGCCACTCCATAAAGCGCACCGCATTGTCCGGCGGGTTGCCATTATAGGAAGCCGATACGATGACGACCGCTCCTTGTGTTGGCAAGTTGCCGGCATAGTCATCGAGCGCAGCCACTTGTGACTCAAAGCCTTCAAAGCGTGCCGTTTCCGAGAGCTCCCGGGCGACGCCTTGTGCTGTCCCGAGGTTGGATCCGTATAGCACCAATAGCGGTGTGCCGTGTGAATCGATGGCTTGCTCGGCTGCCGGCGCCTGTTCTGGTTCTTCAACTGCTGGCGCGTGGAACATCTGCACTTTTCGTCTCGGCTTCACTTTCATCGTTAATCCGTCTGGTTTGAAGGTCAAGGTTTCTTTCACTTCAAGTTGGTAATCGCTATGGTCGATCAATTCGAAATGCTGCAGCACCATGCCGAGCACGAGCACCGCTTCGTGAAGCGCGAATTGTTGGCCGATACAAGCACGTTGTCCGTTGCCGAACGGTTTGTACGCATGGTGCGGGATTTTCGAAATGTCTTCAAAACGCTCCGGCCGAAAACTTTCTGCGTCTTCTCCCCAAACGCTCTTATCGCGATGGAGTTCCGGAATGAGTAAAGTGAACGCTTCGCCTTTTTCGACTTCATACTTGCCGGCAAGCGTCGTATCTTCTTTCGCATAAACGGAAAATGCCGGCGCGGTCGGCCATAGGCGCAGCGCTTCGTTCAAGATCATGCGCACGTATTTCAATTGCTTTACTTGCTTGAATGAAGGCGTCGCATCACCAAGCACTTCGTCCACTTCGGCATAGGCTTTATGCAATTTGTCTGGATTCTTCAAGAGATACTGGATCGCGAACGACAACAAGCCGCTCGTCGTTTCGTGCCCCGCAATCAAGAACGTGATGATTTGGAAGCGGATGTTCTCATCATCCAAGGATTCACCAGTTTCAGGGTCTTTCCCTTTCAGCATATGAGCCAGTAAATCATCTTCACCCTGGTCTCCCGCTTCCTTGCGTTCTGCGATCAATTGGTCGACCAGATTGAACATATAATCGATGTCTTCCTTGAATTGCTGCTTCGAGCGCACCATCAATTTGTCCTGGATACCGAGACGCTGCGTTTGGCTCATCGATTCATCCAAGGCTCGGACCATCTTCTCGATGAACGGATGGGAATCCTCGCGGTAAAAGCTGTTGAAGCGGTAATTGAACCCGCACAAGCCGATCGTATCGAGCGTCAACCGTGTCATATCATCCGGCACATCGATTTCTTCGTTCGGATTGAGACGTGCCCATTTCTGCACCAATTGCGACGCGAGATCGATCATTTTCTCGTGATAGCCTTTCATCGCCTGCTGGCTAAAGCTCGGCAATAGGATATTATGAGCTTTTTTCCAGTTCGGCTCTTCGGTTCCGCTCGTGAACAAGCCGTCTCCACCGAATGCGCGGACTTTCTGGAGAGCCGGCCCGATCTTTTTATCAAAGCGCGTCTCGTCACAGATTTCCGCGGCCAGTTCCGCACTCGAAACAAACGTGCTGGCACGTCCCGGGAAATGGAATTGATAGATCGGCCCAAGTTCACGCGCTTGCTTCATGAACGATTGCACCGGCTTTTCTTTATCGATCAATGGCAAATTGCCAAGCGGGCCGTAGGATTTCGGTTGTGGAAGGTTTTTCATTTCAATCATGGATTAGCACCTCTTCTGTAAAATTAAAAACGGAATGAATATTCATTCCTATAAAATGAGAAAAAAACTGGCATCATCACGCATGATGACGCACAGCATCCCAGCAGCTTTCTTCGACTCCTGCCAGTAGTTCCGCTGAGGCTTCAAGTTCCCCTACGCGGATCAATTGATAGAGTTGCAAAAAGCCGCCGAAGATAATGGCGATGAGCGCCTTGGACGGAAGCTCGCGGATTTGCCCTTGCTGTTTTCCTGCCTCGAAGAAATTTTCGAGGATCATCAGCAAATGGCCGAATTGCTCCCGGCTTTCGGCGTCCAGAAAATAGGCGGATGTATGGGTCTTAATGAAATACAAAGCATGGTCATGCTCGTTCGTAAAGCGGATCATCCCTTGGAATAAATGATGGAATTGCTCACGAATGCCCGTTCCTTCAGGATAGTCTTTCTCTAGCGCCTCCTTGAACAAGGTGACGTAATGCTGGAACAAGGTGTTGACCAGCACTTCTTTATTGGCGAAATAACGGTAAATCGTCCCCGCACCGACTTTGGCATCGTTCGCGATCATCGGAATAGTCGTTGCATCAAAGCCGCGTTCGGCGAACAAAGTCAGCGCGCTGTCGAGAATATCATCTCGTTTAGTAGTGGATGTCGGCATCTGGAAAAAACTCCTCCCTCTGTTGCGGAATGAACATTCATTCTCCGACAGTTTACTCCTTCCATTGCTGAAAATCAACGATTAACCCGAAAGTTCATGTTACCAAAATGAAACGATTTCGCTGCCTGTCCGTATAGCATAGTATCCAGTTAAAGGAGGAATCGTTCATGTCGAAGTATTCCATCAAGCAATTTGTTCAGCAAACCAAACAGGAAGAAAGCGCGCGCGATTTTTTCGAGCTTGAAACCGACCGCCTGCTCGAAGTGAACTTGAATGGCCAAGTATGGGCTAAAGCGGGCTCGATGATTTCCTATGAAGGCAATATCAAATTCGAGCGCGAAGGCATGCTCGAGCACGGACTCGGGAAATTCGTCAAAAAAGCGCTCAGCGGAGAAGGCGCCCAGTTGATGAAAGCGAACGGCCAAGGCAAACTCTACGTCGCGGACAGCGGCAAGAAAATCACCATTTTAGATCTTGAAGGCGAAAGCATCTTCATCAACGGCAACGACTTGCTTGCGTTTCAGGACGGGCTCGACTGGGACATCAAATTGATGCGCCGCGTCGCCGGCATGATGGCAGGCGGGCTGTTCAATGTCCGCTTAGAAGGACACGGCTTAGTCGCGTTCACCTCCCATTACGAGCCGCTCACTTTGCTCGTCACGCCGGATACGCCGGTGTTCACCGATCCAAATGCGACTGTCGCTTGGTCAGGCAATTTGGAACCGGATTTCGTCACCGACGTGCAGTTGAAAAGCTTTTTCGGCAGAGGCAGTGGCGAATCCGTGCAGATGAAATTCTCCGGAAATGGCTTTGTCGTCGTCCAGCCATTCGAGGAAATTTATCACGCGCCGCAGGGCTAATAGACAGATTACCTAATAACTACTGCCCCGCGGCGATTAGACTTTGTTCTAATCATCGCGGGGCAGTTTAGTTTATGCTAAAAGCCGATATTCCATTGTTGTTTCAATTGCGAAAGCAAATCCTCTGGAGGATTATAAAGGAAATACGTGACGCCTTCTTGATCCAGTTGAATCGTTCCGTCTTTGTAAAAGTGAATCAAATACATATGATCGTCCATGCGGTCAGCTGCTGGCATATTGTAAAGCATCATCCGGTAGCTGCCAGGCTGCTCGAGCAGATCGGCCCTTTCTTGCAGTTCCGCTTCACTCGCTTGAATCAGCTCTTCTCCATTCAAACGGTCGATCAGTTCATCGGCTTTTTCCGGCCCTTCGATGAACGTTTCTTCATAGCCGGCAGTTTTGTCCGAAGTATAGGTGCTTGAAACGAGGACGCCCTCGTATTCCCCGCGATGTTCAATCGCGAGAGTTTCCGGGCTTTCCCCGACAGTACCACAGCCAGCCAAGGTGGCGATGACGATCAGTAAAGATGCCGTTATCGATAATGCAGCCGAAGCTTTCATGTTAATCCTCCAGTTCTTGTCATTAGTCCATATTATAGCAAATAGCAGATTTGTAAAATTAAAGATAAATAAATCCAGCAACAAATGCGTTTTTTACTCAAACTGCTTTTTCATCTATAACAAAAGGTTCCGGCCAGCAGACCGGAACCTTTTGTCGTTCTCTATTATCATTTTTTCGGCAATACAGCTTTCGGGGACACGAGCCCTTTGTCGACGAGTTCGTCCCAGAAAGCAGACGGGATGTCAGCTGTCAGTGCAGCCAAGTCTTCCTTGATGCGGTCTGGGCGTGTGGAACCGGTGACAACCGCTTTGACCGCTGGATGAGCGGTCGAAAATTGCAGCGCGGCATCTTTCAAATGCACGCCGTGATTTTGGGCAACTTCATTGAAACGTGCCACCCGCTGTTTGATTTCTGGCGTGATTTCTGCATAATCGAAATGATCACCGCCGAGCAGAGCTCCTGAATTGAATGCCGAGCCGATGACGAGACCGCCTTCTGTTTTCTCGGCAAGCGGCATCATGCGCTCAAGTGCGCGTTCATGTTGCAGCAAAGTATACTGCGTCGCGGACAAGCTCAAATCAGGATGTGCTTCTTCCAGTTCCAGTGCGACTTCAATCGGCGTGGTCGTATTGACGCCAAGGCCCCATGCTTTGATGACACCTTCGTCTCTTAAGCGGTCAAGCACTTTAAAAGCCCCAGTTCGTGCTTCATCGAACTTCGTGACCCATTCATCGCCAAGAAAGTCCGGTGAGATATCGTGCACATAGACCATATCCAAGCGGTCTGTTTTCAAGCGTTTCAAGCTGTCTTCGATCGAACGCAGCGTGCCCGATTCCGTGTAATCGGTCTGGATTTTATTTTTGCGGCCGAATTCGAACAGCCCTTCTTTTTCCTCTTCTTCGTCCAATACGATGCGGCCGACTTTCGAGCTCAGCAAGTATTCATCGCGGTTGTAGGAAGGCAAAATCTCGCCGAGCCGCAGTTCTGCAAGCCCAGCCCCGTAAAATGGCGCCGTGTCGAAATAGCGGATGCCTTCGTTCCAGGCCGACTCGATGGTTGCCATCGCTTCGTCTTCCGGCACGTCACGGAACATGTTGCCGAGCGGCGCTGTGCCAAGGCCGAGTTTATGTTTGATTGTCACATCATTTTTCATTCGTGAACACCTCTTCTAAAAGTATTATCTTAACAGTCTACCCGCTAATCCATAAGGTAAACGGCAATACCCGGCATCCTTCATTCAAATGCCCTTCAAGAAACCACGCATATTTTGCACCTTTTATTCATGCTTATCCGGCGTCCATCGCTTTGCTTCACTGTCTCCCGGATAATCGACTCCACTTGGGTAAACAATCAACTCCACCAAACTTCCCCAAGGCGTTTTCCCATAAACTCCGCGGTTCCCTTCCCCATCTTCCACTCCTGCAAGCGGATGCGGTTCCGAAAGCAAGCTTCCTCCAGCTTGCTGAATGCGCTCGGACGCTTCTTCGATATCATCTACATATAGGGCAAAGTGATGCAAGCCCATGTCTGCGATTCCAGCAGCCGGCTGATTTGGGCTCGCTGCCAGTTCGAATAGTTCGATAGATGGGCCATTGCCAAGGCGCAACAACCGCATGTGAACAATTTTCCTACCCGAAGGCAGATCGAGTTGTTGTTCCACTTCTTCGCCTCCCATCGGCTGCTGTTCTGGCCGTTGCACATCATAACTAACCTGTGCTTCAAAGGCCTCCTTGAAAAAACGTGTGGCCTCCTCGATTGATGGTACAGTCATTCCGATATGGTCAATTCCTCTTGTCATGTTCTGTCATCCCTTCTGTTCAATTTTCAATCGTTCGTACAAAAGCTGTTATTCAAGCTCGTAACTTAGATTCCAATTTTCGCGTGTTTTATCCATTAGATGCATCACATCTACAGAAAGCTCCATGGCCCAATTAGTTTGTGGCTGAGCGATTAGTTCTGTCATTCTTTCGACTTCATAATGAAGGGCTTTTGAGCTGTCGCCTGCCTCAATGGTTTCTACTTCCCCAGTGGCTGTATACGTAATGGTGGCACGGTCTGCCCGGGGAAAGTTGTCCACTGTAATAAAGCCGAGATCTCCAGCAACGATCCCACGCTTCGGCATTTTCGCGCGCATCGCCAGACTGATGACTGCCAGTTCCTGCTGTTCAGTTTTCAATAGAATGCCGGACTGTTCATCTACCCCCGTTTCGTGCTTCTTGACTGTCGTATGTAATTCTTCTGGTTGAGAAGATAGGAAAAACCGGGCGAAAGACAACGCATACGTGCCAATATCCAATAGCCCGCCGCCTAAAACCGATTTTGCGGATCATTTTCTTTACAGCTGCCGAATGTCACATTGATGGTTTTCACTGAACCGATTTTTCCCTGTTGAATGACTTCCTCCAATTTTTGATAAATCGGCATATAGAAGATGGTCATGGCTTCGGCTAACACGACACCTTTTGCAATCGCCAACTCAATGAGTTCCTCTAATTGCCGCGCATTCATCGTGATAGTTTTTTCACATAACACATGTTTCCCATGTTCTAAGGCCGATTTGATAAATTGGTAATGCAGCGGATGCGGTGTTGAAATGTACACTACATCTACCCGTTCATCTTGAAGCATGTCGTCCAGTTTTTCGAAAACATTTTGCACATTTGAGCGAGCCGCAAAAGCATTGGCTTTCTCCAAATTCCTTCCCCAAACACCAAATATACTGCCATTCGCTTCTTGCAATGCACCGGCGAATTCTTCAGCAATGCTTCCTGGACCAATTAATCCCCAATTGAGTAATTTCATTTACTCTCTCCTTTCGGTTTCTTAAATCTTCAGCAATTCCTTAGCTGTCTGTTCGGTCGTCACCAATACGTCTAAAAAACCGGCTTCAAGCGCGACTCGAATCGCCTCTTTTTTTCGCAAAGAATGAGCGATGCCAATTGTACATTCCGCCTGCTGCAGGTGCTGCATACTGACTGAAATTGTTCGTTTGGACAATTCCGTATTTAAGACTTCTCCTGAAAACGTGTAGAAATTAGAGCAAATGTCTCCCGCGACTTCAGGTTTAGTGCCCTTCCCTTCAAAAGCTGGCCCGTAAAAGGCGCGCCAGTTGGTTCCATCGCTGATAAGCGGCGATCCTATCCCAACCACAGCAATGCTCAGTCTTTCCCATAGATCTTCAATTTCCTTGAAATGCGCACTGGCAGTCAATGATTTCCTAATGTCAGCGCTCTCGACGATAGCCGGAACATCGATCAGCTTGGAAAAACCTTTCCATTTTCTTGCCGCATCATACACGATGCTATTTGCATGATAGCGGCTTTCCATTTCCCCATCAGGCCCACCGATCAACGGCACGCACATCACATTTTCCATTGAAGTGCTCGAATCCAATGCTTCCACCGTAGCCGCAAGAGCTGTTCCCCATGAAAATCCGACTATACCTTCCGGCTTCACACGTTCAGCCAAATACTTGGCACCAGCTTGGCCCAGCTCTTTCAGTTGATTCTCCTCAGCTTGGCCTGGCCAATCGGGTACAATCACCACGTCTTGAAGTTGATAGGCTTCCTTCAACTTATGGGCTAATCCTGAATTCTGATAGACATCATAATTGATGTGAATTTGGACAATGCCCTTTTCACGGATTTTCTTCAACATGCGACTGACCGTCACCCGGTTAATCTCTAGTTCCGAGGCAATTTGCCCTTGAGTTAAATTATCTTCGTAATACATTTGAGCGACTTGGTACAGCATCTTTAACTCATCTGTCATTTGAATCTCGCCTCCTTTGAACAAATGTACAACTTTATGCACAAATGTACAACAACTATTTTAAATGTTCAAATGATTCTGCTCACTACATTTAATTTTAAATTCATCAATCGAATTTTTTCGGATATGCCTGTCAAAATAGCTTATACTCAAGAAAAACGCTTAGGAGGAAAAACGCTATGGACAACTATTCTGCTGCATTAGACACCGGTCCCTTCTTCCACGGAACGAAAGCACAATTGGTGGTTGGAGATTTGCTGGAAGCGCACAAGCCTTCTAATTTCCAGGATAAGAGATCCAATTACATCTATTTCACAGCAACGCTTGAAGCTGCGAAATGGGGCGCGGAACTAGCTGTCTCGGATTTGCCGGAGCGGATATACGTCGTCGAGCCGACAGGTCCATTCGAAAACGATCCGAACCTGACCGACAAGCGTTTTCCTGGAAACCCGACACGTTCATATCGTTCCAAAGAGCCTTTGAAGGTCGTGGCAGAACTCGCTTCCTGGGAACGCCATAGCGATGAACAGATCCAGCATATGCTCGATTCGCTAACATCACTTCGCGAACAAGGCAAAGCAATCATCATCGATTAAAACCAAAAAATCGCCACAGATGCAATGGCACAGCTTGTCCATTACGACGAACAAGCGGAGCCAGGTCTGTGGCGATTTTTCGTATGCGTTATTTAGTCGGAATCTACCGCCGGTTTAACCCGCGCGGCGAGTTCCGGATTTTCCTTATTAGGCGCAGCGGCTGGTTTTTTCGACCAGATCGTCGCCAAAATCGGACCGGATATATTGTGCCAGATCGCTCCCCATACGCTTGGCAGCGCAGCGAGCGGGCTAAAGTGGGCGGTGGCAAGAGCAACACCGAGGCCTGAGTTCTGCATGCCGACTTCAAGTGAAATCGCACGGCGGTCCGTTTCGCTGAGGCCCATGAGCATCGCGATCACATAACCGAGCATCAAGCCGAAGCCGTTATGCAAGAATACCGCCAGGAAAACAATGAATCCGGAGCTGATGACGTTTTGCGCATTGGCTGCAGTGACAGCCGAGACGATGATGAGGATCGCTGCCACCGAAATGAGCGGCACGACCGAGATGCTTTTGGCAACCGCTGCCGGGAAGATTCGCTGGATTAAGATCCCGAGGGCAATCGGGAGGATAATCACTTGAATGATGGATGTGAACATCGAGACAGGGTCGACCGGCAGCCACTGCCCTGCAAGCAATAGCAACAAGAGCGGTGTCATGATCGGCGCCATCAAAGTCGACAAGGAAGTCATCGCAACCGACAAAGCCAAATTGCCTTTTGCCAGATAGACCATGACGTTCGATGCCGTCCCGCCCGGCACACAGCCGAGAAGCACGAGACCCGCCGCAAGTTCAGGCGGCAAATTCAAGACATAGGCGATGGCAAACGCCGCGAGCGGCATGACGAGAAACTGCGCGGCCACGCCGACAAATACCGGCAGCGGGCTTTTAGCGATGATTTTGAAATCCACCGGCTTAAGCGTCAAGCCCATCCCGAACATGACGACGCCGAGCAGGATCGTAATATAGGCGCCGAATCCGACAAACGACGCCAGCAAGGCAGCCAGGATGACCCACACAGCAAAATATTTTCCAGCGATGGCACTCAATGATTGCAATACTTTCATTTGATCGTCTCCTTTGTCCCCACTTTAATGTTTTTGCCGGGATTCAATAGATTGTTCGGGTCCAGCGCCCATTTGATTTTCTCCATGACCTCAAGCGTCGCTCCGTGTTCTTGCTGTTGGTATTTCTGTTTGCCGAGCCCGACGCCGTGTTCGCCTGTGCACGTGCCGCCGCGTTCGAGCGCGTACTCGACGATGCGCCCGTTAAACTCCTGCGCACGCGCCACTTCATCAGGATCTTCCATATTCATCATGATGAGCGCATGGAAATTGCCGTCGCCGACATGGCCGACGACGCCGCCCGGAAGCCCGAGTGCCTGCAGGTTTTCCCGTGCATGGCCGACTGCGCCTGCGAGTTCTGAAATCGGCAGGCAAACGTCCGTCACCATCATCTTTTTGCCGGGATAGCCGTGGATATAGGCATAGGCCAAAGTATGGCGCGCTTCCCATAATAGATTGCGCGCTGCGGTGTCGGTCTCAAAGGCAATTTCTTCGCACGCATGCCCCTGGACGATTTCTTCCATAAACTCCACGTCTTGCTTAAGACCTGCTTCGTTGCCATGGAACTCCAAGAACAAAGTCGGCTTCTCGAGGTAAGCGGTATCATTGTATTCATTGACTTGCGTCATCGACTGCTCATCGACCAGTTCGACGCGGGCAATCGGAATGCCGGCTTGCAAGATCGAGACGACCGCTTCGACCGCATCTTTCACACTCGGAAATGAAGCGCGCGCTGCCGTAACGAATTCTGGGATGCCGTACACTTTCAAGGTCATTTCCGTAAAGCAGCCGAGCGTTCCTTCAGAGCCGACGAACAAGCCGTTCAAATGAAGCCCTGAAGACGACTTCGCCGCTTTGTTGCCGGTATGGATAATGGTGCCGTCCGCCATGACCACTTCAAGGTCGCGCACCTGGTCACGCATGACGCCGTATTTAACGGAAGTCGTGCCGCTCGCATTGGTCGCCGCCATGCCGCCAAGCGTCGCGTCCGCTCCAGGGTCGACACTGAAAAACAATCCGTATTTCTTCAATTCCTTATTCAACTGCGTCCGTGTGACTCCGGGCTGGACCGTGACGAGGAAATCTTCCGCATCGACATTCAGCACTTTATTCATCAAGGAAAAATCGACAGTGATGCCGCCCTGTTCCGGGATGACATGGCCTTCAAGGCTCGATCCGAGGCCAAACGGCACAATCGGAATCGCGTATTGCTGGGACAACTTCATGACTTTCGATACTTGCTCCGCCGTTTCCGGAAACACGACGATGTCCGGCAATTGCATGGCATGATAGGATTCATCCTTGCCGTGTAGTTCCTTGATCGTCTCGTTGATGCTGATTTGTTCGCTTGTCAGAAACTCTGCCAAATTGTGCAGGATTTTCTCCTGATGAGGAATTGCCATTTCGTTTCTCTCCTTTACGCATAATCACGTGTGAAGTAGGGATATTTTATGTTTTTATAAATTGGTCCTACCAATTAAACCAATTATACATAATAATCTGAAAAGTACAATGTGTATTTTCAGACATTTTGCATTTCTTTCGGTATGATGAAAAGAGAACGCAAAAAACAAGTCAGCAGGGAGAGAGTACCGTGTTATTGAATCCGAAAAAACGCACCTATGAATTAGTCGTCGAACAAATCCAAACGCTGTGCTTGGAGAACAATGTGCCTCCTGGCGGCCGTCTCCCTTCCGAGCGGGATTTGGCGAGTTTGTTTGGTGTCAGCCGCAATTCCGTCCGAGAAGCGTTGAAAGGCCTGGAGAGCAAAGGCTTTCTTGAAATTCGGCAAGGCGGCGGCAGCTTTCTCTCTGAGACGAAGCACGATATGCTCGGCAATGAACTCGGCACCCGCATCGATGCGGCGGAGATCCAATATATCGACGACATGCTCGAGCTCAGGCGCGCTTTCGAAGTCGAAGCTGCCTCGCTCGCAGCGCAGCGGGCGACGCCTGAGAACTTGCTGGCGATCCGCGAAGTGCTCGGGCACATGGCTTTGGCAGCGAACGATCCCGAACTCGGCGTCCAGGCTGATGTGGATTTCCACCTGCAAGTCGCCAATGCCACCAAAAATCAATTACTGATCGACTTGATGGAAACACTTGCGAAGCGGCTGGAAGAAAATATCCGTGCCACACGACGCCACCGCTTTACCGACGCCGAGCGCCATCAGGATACGTACAATGAACATGAAGAAATCTATTTGGCGATTGAAAGCGGCAATAGCGAATTGGCCAAGCAATTGATGAGCGAGCATATCTCTCGCATCCGTTCGGAATTAGATCGTTCGACATGAATTCGTTTAAAACAAAAAACG
>NZ_JAPEHT010000040.1 GCF_028823615.1 Planococcus sp. A6 | reverse complement strand
GAAGCCACTAGGGCTTCCGGTTTTATCGTTATTAATATTCTTTCGCTGCTTCTTTCGGGATGATGGCATCCATCACGATGACCAATACAGTGACTGCCACTGCCATTATGATACCCATCATAAAGTTGAATGGCACGTTTTGCACGGCACTTACGACATAGTTCAACATTGAAATAATAAGGACAGACCAGAAAAGTGTTCCGATATATTGCATCTGTTTTCACCTCTATATATAGAATAACTAGCTTTATCATAGCATAAGGAAGCCTTTTCAGAAAGAAAGTTTCGTGCGTTTCGAAAGTTTTTGTCAGAAATATGTCGGTAACTTGAAATCAATAGCAAAAGGGCGTATCATTAACACCAGGTACTAATAATTGATGTTAATCGAAAAGAGGGACATAGATATGAATGCTGGAATCATCGGTACCGGCAGATGCCTGCCGGAAGATAAATTGACCAACTTTGATTTAGAGCAGCGCATGGACACATCGGATGAATGGATCCGGACCATGACCGGGATTGAAGAACGCCGGATTGCAAACGATGAACAAGATACATCGGATATGGCACGGGTCGCGGCGCAAAAGGCGATTTCCGATGCCGGCATCGATCCAGCGGACATCGGATTGATACTGGTAGCGACAGTTACGCCAGACCGTCCGTTTCCATCTGTCGCGTGCGATATCCAACAACAGATCGGTGCCGTGAATGCGGCCGCTATGGATATCTCTGCAGCCTGTGCTGGATTCATGTACGGTGTCATTACGGCGAAACAATTTATCGAGTCGGATACGTATCGCTACGTCTTAGTAGTTGGTGTTGAGAAACTTTCGAAAATCACCAACTGGGAAGACCGCAATACAGCTGTCCTATTCGGTGACGGAGCCGGCGCTGCCGTAATCGGTAAAGTGTCGGAAGGCCGCGGGATCTTATCGTTCGAGCTCGGAGCGGATGGCTCAGGCGGGGAACATTTGTATCAAGACAAGCATTTGGTGATGAATGGCCGTGAAGTATTCAAATTTGCGGTGCGCCAAATGGGCGAGTCCGCCATCAATGTCATCGAAAAAGCAGGTTTGGATAAAGAGGATGTCGATTTTCTCATACCGCATCAGGCGAACATCCGGATCATGGAATCGTCACGGGCACGTCTTGACTTGCCGGTAGAGAAAATGTCGAAGACTATACAAAAATACGGAAACACTTCAGCAGCGTCGATTCCGATTTCCCTTGTAGAAGATTTAGAGGAAGGCCGGATTAAAGACGATGATGTCGTCGTCATGGTCGGCTTCGGGGGCGGTTTGACTTGGGGCGCAATTGCTATGAAGTGGGGGAAATAATCGGATATGCGAAAGGAAGTAAAAGAAATGGAAAATCGTCGTGTAGTCATTACAGGTATCGGTGCCGTAACACCGCTTGGAAATAGCGCAGAATCAACGTGGGAAGCGGTGAAGGCAGGGCGTTCAGGCGTCGGCCCATTGACACGCATCGATGCGGATCAATATCCGGCGAAAGTTGCCGCTGAATTGAAGGATTTCTCGATTGAAGATTATATCGAACGTAAAGAAGCGCGCAAGATGGACCGCTTCACCCATTACGCACTCGCATCATCCATCATGGCAATGAAAGATGCAGCGCTTGAGTTGGATGAAAAGACAGCACTTCGTACAGGCGTCTGGATCGGATCAGGAATCGGCGGGATGGAGACGATTGAAAACCAGATGGACGTATTGAATTCCCGCGGCGTTCGCCGTATCAGCCCATTCTTCGTTCCAATGATCATTCCGGACATGGCGTCCGGACAGGTGTCGATCCACTTCGGCGCAAAAGCGATCAACTCTTGCTCGGTGACAGCTTGTGCATCCGGCACGAACTCGATCGGCGATGCCTTTAAAGTCATTCAGCGCGGCGATGCCGATGTCATGATCTCAGGCGGCGCGGAAGCTCCGATCACTCGTCTTTCTGTCGCAGGGTTTACGGCGAATACCGCATTGACAACAAATAATGATGCATCGACAGCATCACGCCCGTTCGATAAAAACCGCGACGGCTTTGTGATCGGTGAGGGCGCCGGGATTGTCATCCTGGAAGAATATGAACACGCCAAAGCACGCGGCGCAAAAATTTATGCAGAGCTCATCGGCTACGGTTCGACTGGCGATGCGCACCATATTACGGCTCCAGCCCCAGGCGGTGAAGGCGCTGCACGTGCCATGCAGCAAGCCATCGAAGATGCAGGAATCGAAAAAACCGATGTCGGCTATATCAATGCCCATGGAACGAGCACACCGTATAACGACTTGTTTGAGACAATGGCAGTCAAAACCGTTTTCGGCGACCATGCGTATAAACTTGGCATGAGCTCGACGAAATCCATGACTGGCCATTTGCTCGGTGCAGCTGGCGGTATTGAAGCTATCTTTACGGCGTTGGCTCTGAAAGAAGGCGTTATGCCGCCAACGATCAATTACGAAACGCCGGATGAGGAATTGGATTTGGACTACGTAGCAAATGAAGCTCGAACTGCAGAATTCGACTATGCAATGAGCAATTCGCTCGGATTTGGCGGACATAACGCTTCGCTCGTATTGAAAAAAGTTTAAAGCTTATTGAAAAGCTCCCGATGCCGGGAGCGTCCTGTTTATTATCCATTTCTTATAATGGTAAAAAATATGCACGTCACGGATAAGAGGGAGAATGCTTTTATAGCAAGGATTGGAGGAGAGAAAAGATTATCTATTTTGGTAATCATTGCTTAAAATACAAAAATTATATTGCGCATGTAATACTTTTGTAATATGCTTAAAACTAGTTAGAATTGACAGAAAAAAAAGAATTTTGAGGTGTTTTCATGACGTATGGATCTAAAGAGGCTGCACCGCTCTTGCGGGTCAAAAACCTCCAAACGGGTTTCAAAATAGATGGGGATTATTATAACGCAGTCGAGGATGTGAGTTTCGATGTACTTCCGAAGCAAATTGTCGGAGTGGTGGGCGAATCAGGCTGTGGCAAAAGTGTCATGTCGCTGTCCATTATGCAATTGCTTCCAAACGGCATCGGAAAGATTCGCGGCGGCGAGATCGAATTCGAAGGACAGGGCATTTCCACGTTTTCGGATAAGCAGATGAACAGCATTCGCGGAAAAGACATCTCGATGATTTTCCAGGAACCGATGACTTCGCTCAATCCGGTTTTCACCATCGGCTATCAAATAGAAGAAGTGATCTTAAACCATGAGAACCTGACGAAAAAAGAAGCACGGCTGCGGTCGGTCGCTTTATTGAAGCAAGTGGGAATTCCGCGTGCCGAACAAATCGTCACGGAGTATCCTCATCAATTGTCCGGAGGAATGCGCCAGCGGGTCATGATTGCGATGGCCATTGCCTGCCAGCCGAAACTATTGATCGCCGATGAACCGACGACAGCTTTGGATGTAACAGTTCAAGCGCAAATTCTCGAATTGTTGAAAGGCATACAAGAAGCGAATGATATGTCGATCATCCTTATTACGCATGACTTAGGAGTTGTGGCTGAAATTTGCGACGAAGTACTGGTCATGTATGCGGGCAAAATCGTAGAGCGTGCATTTGTCGAAGATTTGTTCCGTGATCCAAAACATCCATATACCGAATTATTAATGAAAGCGATCCCGAAAATGGACGAAGATGTCGAAGAGCTCGCGACGATTGAAGGGCTGGTGCCGTCCGTCATCAATATGCCTCAAGTTGGCTGCCGCTTTGCGAACCGCTGCCCGAAGGCGATGGCGGAATGTTTGACGGTGACGCCGAAGCTTGCGGAAGTGGCCGATCGCCATGAAGCTGCGTGCCTATTATATGAAGAAAGCTGGCCCACGGACGGAAAAAGAGAACGAGAAGGAGTCGCCGCATTATGACCACTAGAGATTTCATCCAGGACCGTATTGATTACTTAGATAAGCGTGAAAATCTCCTCGAAATTCGCAATCTTAAAAAATACTACCCGGTAACCGGCGGCTTTTTTAAGCGGACGATTGGCAATGTCAAAGCGGTGGATGATGTGTCTTTCGCTATCCGAAAAGGCGAAACACTTGGTTTGGTCGGCGAATCGGGCTGTGGCAAATCAACTGCGGGACGGACCATCTTGAGGCTCATGAAACCGACAGGAGGCGAGATCCTCTTTGAAGGGAAAGACATTACCCGATTATCGGGATCCAAATTACAAAAAGCGCGGCGTGATTTTCAAATGGTGTTCCAAGATCCATACGCATCACTGAATCCGACGCAGATGGTCGGCGATATCATTGCTGAGCCGATCCTGAATTATGAAAAGCGCAATAAAAAAGAGTTGGAGCAGGAAATCAAAACACTTCTGAAACGAGTTGGCTTGCCTGAAGAGGCTTATTATAAATACGCCCATGAATTTTCCGGCGGCCAAAGACAGCGCATCGGAATCGCCCGTGCGCTGGCACTGCACCCCAAGCTGATTGTAGCGGATGAACCGGTATCCGCACTCGATGTCTCCGTGCAATCGCAGGTGTTGAACTTGTTGAAAGAACTGCAAATCGAATTCGATCTGACTTATCTCTTTATTGCACACGACCTGAGTGTCGTAAAGCATATGAGCGATCGAATCGGAGTGATGTATTTGGGCAACCTCGTAGAGCTTGCTTCAAATAAAGATTTATACAAAGAACCGCTGCATCCTTACACGCAAGCGCTCATTTCTGCAATTCCGGAACCGAATCCGGCAAAGCGCAAAGAGCGGATTGTCTTAAAAGGGGATGTGCCGAGCCCGCAAAACCCGCCTGCCGGCTGCCCGTTTCATACGCGCTGCCCAATGGCGATGGAAATCTGCTCACAAGAGAAACCAGCGTTGGCAGAAGTAAGGCCAGGCCATCAAGTTGCGTGCCATTTGTATTGATCAAAAAAATTTTTTAGGGGGAAAAGAGATGAAGAAAAAATCCTTACTCTGGCTCTTCGCGCTCGTACTCATTGTTTCCGCATTCCTAGCGGCGTGCGGCGGAGGCAGCGATGATGCCAGCGAGTCAGGCTCAGAAGGCGAAGGCTCTTCTGAAGGTGCCGCAGACGGCGAACCACAAAAAGGCGGGACGCTCGTATACGGCCTTGACGCTCCACCGGAAGGGTTATACTCTTCCGCATTTTACGGCATTGCCACTGATTTTGAAGTCATCGAACTATTCGATGAAGCATTGATTAACTATAACGAAAACCTAGAACCTGAACCAAACGTCGCTTCTTGGGAAACTGAAGACAATAAAGTTTTCAACTTCACTTTTGAAGAAGGCGTGAAATGGCATAACGGAGAAGAATTGACTGTCAACGACTGGGTATTTGCGCTTGAAACGATCGCAGATCCTGACTATGACGGCCCCCGCTACGCAAACGTGCAAACAATCGAAGGTGCTGAAGCTTACCGCAGCGGCGACGCCGAGTCCATTTCAGGAATCGAAGTGGTGAGCGATTATGAAATCAACATCACTTTCGACGAAGCACGCGTCAACAACCTAACTAACCTATGGGCTTATCCGCTGCCTGAATCTGTTCTCGGCGATGTGCCGGTTGCCGAAATGTCAGCATCTGAATGGGTACGTTCGACACCAATCGGAATCGGGCCATTCAAAGTCGACAAAATCGTTCCTGGCGAGTCAGTTGAATTCTCGAAATTCGATGAATACTGGAACGGCGATGTCAACTTGGATAAAATCGTCCTGCGCGTCATCGATAACTCTTCTGTTGTCGGCGCTTTGCAGAACAACGACATCGATATGATCTCCCTTCAGCCGGTATCTGGCCCTGAAGTAGAGCCTTTAGAAAATGTTGAAATCGTTACTTACCCTGGATTGACTTATTATTATGTAGGATTCAAGCTCGGTAAATTCGATAATGAATCCCAAACGATTACAGAAGAACTTCCGAAATACCAAAGCAAAGAACTTCGCCAGGCGATGATGTATGCGTTGAACCGCCAGGAATGGGTGGATGCATTCTTCTTCGGCTATGCTGATGTTGTCAACAAGCCAGTACCGTCTGCTCACTGGAATTCGGCAGATGACAGCGAATTGACTCAATATGAATACGATCCTGAAAAATCGAAGCAAATGCTGGATGAAGCAGGATACGTTGATACGAACGATGACGGATTCCGCGAAGATCCAAATGGCGACGAGTTTGTCGTGAAATTCTCACATTATGCAACAGGCAACCCGACTTTTGAATCCCGTGCACAAGCAATTGCCCAGTATTTCGAAGCGGTCGGACTGCGTTCTGAAGTGGAAATGGTCGAAGTAAACCTTTACTACGATATGGTCGAAAAAGATGATGCTTCTATTGAAACATTCTTCGGCGGCTGGGGCACGGGAACTGACCCGGATCCATCTGGACTATGGAAAGCAGACCAGCTTTGGAACTACCCGCGCTATAACAACCCTGAAGCAGATCAATTGCTAGACGATGCACTTGATATCGAAATCGTCGGCACTGACCAGGAAAAACGTAAAGAATTGTATGTAGAATGGCAGAAGATCGTCAACGAAGACCTCCCGATGCTTTACATCGCGGAACTAGAAGAAATTAAGGCATTGAACACGCGTGTTGGTGGAGTTGAATATGACGTATCCGGTCAAAACAGCCCTGCTGAATGGTTCGTAACAGAATAAAATCAGCAACAAACCTTCAAACGGTCAAAACAGCCCTGCTGAATGGTTCGTAACAGAATAAAATCAGCAACAAACCTTCAACGATGGGCGGTCCGCCCATCGTTGAATCTTTATATGAAGCTCTTATGCACGGTAAGGGCTGTTTCAAAAAACAATCCTTACCGTGCACGAGAGCACAGCAGAGAACCTATCAGACAAGGAGAGTACCTATGCTTAAATACTCGATAAGACGGTTGCTTGGAATGATTCCGATGCTGATCTTGATTTCCATCGTGGTCTTCAGCCTCGCCAAACTAATGCCGGGCGATTCACTCAGCGGGGAAATCGACCCGCTCAACACCAGCCCGGAATACATAGCGGAAATGCGTGAAAAGCTCGGCTACAATGACCCTTTGCCGGTCCAATATTTTAATTGGATCACTGGATTCGTACAAGGGGATTTTGGCAAATCTACACGCTTTCAAATTCCGGTATTCGATTTGATCATGGAAAAAGTGCCAAATACTTTGTTATTGGGCGTGACAGCTCTTGTCATCACTTACATCATGGCGTTCATTATGGGCATGTATTCAGGAAGGCGGCCCTATACTTTAGGCGATAACGCTATTGCAGGATTCAACTACATCATGCTAGCGATCCCATCTTTCGTCGCTGCCGTTTTCGCAATTTATATTTTTGCGTTCCAGTTGAACTGGTTTCCATTTGCCGGGTCGGTGGATATTTTGGTGGAAGAGGGAAGCTTTGAATACTACGTGAGCCGCATGCACCACGTATTGCTGCCGGCAATTGTTCTAGGGGCAATGAGCACGGCGAGCTACACACAATTTTTACGCAACGACATCATCGAGAATTCCCGTAAGGATTTTGTCCGGACGGCACGTGCGAAGGGCACACCGATGAAGAAAATCTATAATGTCCATATCCTGCGCAATTCGATCATTCCGTTAGTCACGTTCCTTGGATTTGATTTTGCTGCATTGATCGGTGGAGCCATCATCACAGAGACGATTTTCACTTATCCGGGCATCGGCCAGCTGTTCTTGGAATCCGTGACGAGCCGGGACTATCCGACATTGATGGCTTTGACTATGCTTTTGTCGTTCCTTACGTTGTTTGGTAATTTATTGGCAGATATTCTATACGGCGTCGTGGACCCACGAATTCGCCTAGATTGAGGAGGAAGCAGTAAAATGGCATCATCAACTACCATTACCCAACAGAAGAAGCCGGAAAGAAGCTTGTCTCCTTGGCAGATTGCCAGAAGGAAATTCGTGCGCAATAAATTGGCGATGATCAGTTCCTTTTTTATCGTGCTGGTCACTTTAATGTCGTTATCGGCACCTTTCCTCGCACCGGTGTTGTCACCGCTGCCGGATATTTCAAAAGTGAATATTAGCGCGATGAATATTGAGCCGAACGGCGAACACCTTCTCGGCACGGATAAAAGCGGGCGCGATGTCTTGACGCGTTTGTTCTACGGGGGCCGAATTTCGCTATTGGTCGGTTTTAGTGCAACGCTCATTGTCATCACTTTAGGAACAGTGGTCGGCGCGCTTGCCGGATTTTTCGGCGGCTTTATCGACAGCATCTTGATGCGCTTCACGGATTTCGTATTGAATTTCCCGTTCCTTGTCTTCGTCATCGTTTTGAACACGATCCTCTATGGCATCGTGGATGGCTTATGGGTCTTAATCATGGTCATCGGTGCGCTCAGTTGGGGCGGCGTCGCCCGCTTGGTGCGCAGCAAAGTGTTGGCGGAAAAAGAGAATGAGTATATCCTGGCCGCTTTATCGATCGGCTGTTCCCCGTTCAAAGTCATCACGAAGCATCTGTTGCCGAATGTCATCTCGACCATTATCGTGCAAGGAACCTTAATTTTTGCGACGATGATTGTCATCGAATCGGCACTTAGCTATTTAGGTTTTGGCGTCCCGCAAGCGACACCGAGCTGGGGCAATATGCTGTCTTCTGCCAACGAGCCGGATGTCCTGCAAGGCAAGCCTTGGATCTGGATGCCTCCAGCCATCATTATTACCTTGACGATCCTGTCGATCAACTTTATCGGGGAAGGGTTGAAGGATGCGTTGAATCCGAAATCGTTGCGTTAATTTAAATCAAACAAAAAGGATGAACAAGTGGCATGCCACTTCGTTCATCCTTTTTTATTTTGAGAGAGGGAAGTGACTCAGCGTTTCCGCTTGCGTCCTAGGCCCATCGCGTTCTCCATTTTCTTCAATGTTTTATTGGCGATGAAATTAGCTTTTTCTGCGCCTTCGTCGAGGATCGTATCAAGCTCCTCGGAGTCGAGCAATTTATAGTAGCGCTCTTGGATCGGCGCCAAGTGGTCGGTAATCGCTTTAGCTACACCCGCTTTAAAATCACCGTAGCCGCCGCCTTCGTATTTAGCGACCAGTTCATCGATGGAGGCTCCCGTCAAGGCAGCTTCAATCGATAATAGATTGGATACGCCTGGTTTGTTCTCGGGATCGTATTTGACGATTCCTTCTGAATCCGTTACAGCGCTTTTCACTTTCTTTTCGATAGTTTTCAAATCATCCAGCAATGTGATGATTGATTTTTTGTTTGAATCGGACTTGCTCATCTTTTTCGTCGGATCCTGCAAGGACATGACGCGCGCACCGTGTTTTGGAATGCGAATGTCCGGGATCGTGAAGATGTCATTGTATTTTCTGTTGAAACGCTCCGCCAAGTCACGAGTCAATTCGATATGCTGTTTCTGGTCATCGCCAACAGGGACGATGTCCGTTTGATACAAAAGAATGTCAGCAGCCATTAAAGGCGGGTAGGTCAGGAGTCCGGCAGAGATGGAAGCTGCCTTGGCCGATTTATCTTTGAATTGCGTCATGCGTTCTAGCTCACCAATGGTCGAGACACATTGCAGCATCCAGCCAGCCTGGGCGTGCGCCGGCACTTCCGATTGAATGAACAGCGTAACTTTTTCTGGATCGATGCCGACAGCAAGGTATAGCGCGGCAAGCGATTTTATATTCTTTCTTAATTCAAGCCGGTCCTGTGGCATGGTGATGGCATGTTGGTCGACGATGCAGAAGATACAATCGTATTCTTCCTGCAATTCAGTAAACTGCTTGAATGCCCCGATATAATTGCCGAGTGTAACTGTACCGGTTGGCTGTACGCCTGAAAAAATTTTCTTCAATGCAATTCCTCCTCTAAGTGGATGGTCCTAAAAATGGATATAAAAAAGCACATCTCCGTCCCTAAAAATAAAGGGACGAATGATGTGCGGTTCCGCGGTACCACCCTGGTTGCCGCAGCAGCGGCCTCTTATCTCCGTAACGTGGAGAACTCGAAAGCGCCTACTTGATTCGCCGCTTTAGCTCGAAAGTCCATTCAATACAGTCTTCTGCTTGTTCACACCAACCACAAGCTCTCTTAATTATAGAAGGAACTGTATCTACTACTCTTCGTCAACGCTCATTTTGTATTGATTTTATTATAATACAAAAGAGAATATCGATGCAATATCCAATTCTACGGTTGGTAAATCGCCAAGGAGACGGCCATGGCAAGCAATGTCGCCCCTCCTACGATCAAGAGTGGGGAACTTGAGAATGCCAGTACTTCCGATGGGAGGCGCATTTCATCGTCCTCAAGAGTGGATTTGCTTTTGAAGACTTTACGCATGCTCATCGTAAATACGTCGAAAACCCCTGTCCGGACGACGAATACCCAGGCTCCGAAGAATACAAGGATTCCTCCGTAGATAAAGGAGTTATTGATATATGACAGCAGTGAAAATGGTTCGCTTCGCACAAGCATCGTTAGAATAATTAATAATTGTACAGCGAAAATTCCGATAATTATTTTTTTCATTATGGCACCCCTATTCGTTCTTAATTGTAGAAGAAATGACAAAAAAAATCAAAAAAATGTTCGAAATCTAATTAAGAAGAAAACGCTTACATGACGTGCTTTTCAGCCTATTAGTGATATTTTGAACAGCATGATTAATGGTGTAAGTGTAAAATATTCCAAAAAAAACGCTGTACAACAAAAAATATTTATGTATAATTAATCATGTACCAAGTTTTCAGAAAATTTAAGGGGGCAAAATCAGTGAAAAACAGCAAGATTTTATGGCTACTTGGCCTGGTTTTGGTACTTAGTGCTTTCCTAGCTGCTTGCGGCGGCGGAGATGACACTGATACTGGGACAGAAAACACAGACACAGAAGGTACAGAAGGCGCAGAAGGCAACGGCGGCGAACCTGACTCTGTACAAGAACTAAACTTGGTCGAAGGAGCGGAAATTCCGTCAATGGATTCTTCGATTGCTGAGGATGCAGTAGCATTCAACATTATGAACAACGTAAACGAAGGCTTGTTCCGTTTGAACCAAGAAAACATTGCTGAACCTGCACTTGCTGATGGCGAGCCTGAGATCAGTGAAGATGGCTTGACGTATACGTTCAAACTACGTGATGCTAACTGGTCGGACGGTACACCGGTCACAGCTAACGATTTCGTCTTTGCTTGGCAGCGCGCGATTGACCCAGACACTGGTTCACCTTACGGACCATACATGATGGCTGGAACAATCAAAAACGCTACTGAAGTTTCTGAAGGAGAAATGGAAGTCTCTGAACTAGGAATCACAGCTGAAGACGACAAAACTCTTGTCGTAGAACTTGAGCGCCCGACTCCTTACTTCATGTCATTAATGGCTTTCGCTACGTTCTACCCATTGAATGAAGAATTCGTAACTGATAAAGGTGACGACTACGCTTCAAACTCTGAAAATATCCTATACAACGGACCGTTCACTCTTACGAACTGGGATGGCACTGGCCTGACTTGGACAATGGAGAAAAACCCTGAGTACTGGGATGCTGAAACTGTTCAACTTGAAACAGTTAACGTTGACGTAGTTAAAGAAACTTCTACGCAAGTTAACCTTTACCAATCTGGTGAAAAAGACCGTGTAGGCCTTTCTGGTGAATTCGCAATGCAATACGCTGAAGACCCAGAAGTTGTGCGCGAACTTGAACCGACTTTGTTCTACTTGAAATTTAACCAAGAACGCAACGGAGAAGAAACTCCACTTGCTAACGAAAACATCCGTAAAGCGATTGCTACTGGCTTCAACAAGCAAGACCTTGTAGATGTAGTTCTAGCGAACGGATCTCTTCCAGCTAACTACCTTGTACCAACTGAGTTTGCTTTCAACGAAGCAGGGGAAGACTTCCGTGATATTAACGGAGACATGCTTCCATTCAACGCTGAAGAAGCGAAAACTTACTGGGAGCAAGGCCTAGAGGAAATCGGCGAAACTGAAGTTACTATGGAACTTCTCGGCGGCGACTCTGAGCTTGCAGGTAAAATGGATGCATACTTGAAAGAGCAACTTGAAACAAACCTTGAAGGTTTGACAGTTAACTTGAAAGCTGTACCATTTGGCGTACGCCTTGAGCTCGATGAAGCACAAGACTACGATATCCAAAACTCTGGATGGGGCCCTGACTATCAGGATCCGATGACATTCATCGACCTATTCGTAACTGGATCTTCTCACAACTTGATGTCTTACTCTAACGAAGAGTTCGATAACTTGGTAGAGCAAGCTAAAGGCGAATTGGCACAGGATGCTGAAGGACGCTGGGAAGCAATGGCTCAAGCTGAAAAAATCTTGATTGAAGAAGACGCTGCTATCGCACCGATCTATCAGCGCGGTATCATGTCCCTTCAAAAGCCGTATGTTAACAACATCGTCAAACACCCATTCGGTGGAGATTACAGCTACAAATGGGCTTATATTTCCGGTAAGGAATAAGAATTCCCAACTGAATGTACTTTAGGAAAACATAATAGAAAGAGAGTATATCAAGGGATTGATATACTCTCTTTTCTACTGTGAATAAATTCACCGAAAATTAACGGTATTCTGCTTAATCAGAAAAATACAAGTGTCGAATGATGCTTGATATAATAGAGCGATTTTATTTGGAGGTGCACCATGGCACGCTATATTGGAAAAAGATTAATTTATATGTTCATCACCTTAGCGCTTATTGCCACGTTTACATTTTTCTTGATGAAAATATTACCAGGTTCCCCAATTGCTTCCGCAGATAAGCTATCTCCTGAACAACGGGCAGTCGTAGAGGCACGGTACGGACTGGACCAACCCCTTCCTGTTCAATATTTCGATTATATGTTTGGTTTGCTTCAAGGTGATTTGGGTATTTCCATTAACCAATTCAAAGGCGCAGACGTAACAGATGTTATTTTAAGCCGCATGGGGCCGTCAGCACAGATCGGATTCCAAGGAATGCTTCTTGGAACGGTACTCGGTATTTTATTCGGGATGGTCGCGGCGCTCAGGCAAAATACATGGGTGGATTATGGAAGTACGATCGTAGCGATCATCGGCATATCCATTCCGTCGTTTGTTTTTGCATCCATGCTACAATACTGGCTCGGTTTAAAATGGGACCTGTTCCCAGTGGCGCTATGGAAAGATGGATTCATGTCCAGCGTACTGCCGTCAATAGCATTGGCGATGTTCCCACTGGCAACGGCTGCACGGTTTATCCGTACAGAAATGATCGAAGTTCTTGGGTCTGACTACATCACGTTAGCAAAAGCTAAAGGGGCAAGCGGATCAGAAATCGCTTTCAAACACGCATTCCGTAATGCTTTGATTCCATTGATTACGGTTCTTGGGCCAATGGCAGTCAGTATCTTGACTGGCTCGCTCGTAGTCGAACAGATTTTTGCGATTCCTGGAATCGGTGAGCAATTCGTAAAATCAATCATGGTCAGTGACTTCTCGATTATCATGGGTACGACAATTTTCTTCTCTGTATTCTTAATCGTTGTCATTTTGATCGTCGATATTTTGTATGGCGTCATCGATCCTCGTATTCGTCTTTCAGGAGGTAAGAGTTAATGACACAGAATTATGAAAAGCTACCTCAAGATGCGTTTACACGCATCCCTAGAGATACACAAGAGGCAGAGAAAATCTCTAAACCAAGTGTCAGTTTTTGGCAGGATGCTTGGCGCAGCCTGAAGAAAAATAAAGGTGCGATCATCAGTTTAATCCTATTTGGCTTGATTCTCATCATGTCATTCGTCGGGCCGATGATCAGCCCTTACGAACCGAACGACCAAACCATCACACACGCAAACTTGCCGCCGAAAGTGCCAGTTATCGAAAACTTCGGTATCATGGATGGGGTAGGTACACTCGGCGGGCGTGAAGTCGATATGTACGAACTGAAGAATGTCGACCAGAACTACTGGTTCGGAACAGACGGCCTTGGCCGTGATATGTTCTCTCGTGTATGGAAAGGGACTCAAGTCTCTTTGTTCATTGCATTCGTGGCAGCAGCAATCGATATGTTGATCGGTGTCATTTATGGCGGGATCTCCGGGTACTTCGGAGGCCGTGTGGATGATGTCATGCAGCGTATTGTTGAGATCTTGACAGGTATTCCAAACCTGGTAGTCGTTATCCTCTTTATCCTTATCATGGACCCGGGGATACTCGCGATCATCATCGCATTGACGATTACCGGTTGGACCGGAATGTCGCGGGTGGTGCGTGGTCAGGTTCTTAAATATAAGAGCCAGGAATTCGTCCTCGCAGCCCGCACGCTTGGCGCGAGCGATACCCGCATCATCTGGAAGCATTTGATGCCGAACGTTCTTGGCGTCATAATCATCAACACGATGTTCACGATTCCAGGCGCGATTTTCTTCGAAGCATTCTTGAGCTTTATCGGGCTCGGGCTTCAAGCTCCGGATGCGTCTCTTGGGACATTAATCAATGATGGGTATAAACTGATCCAGTATCAGCCGCATATTCTTTTGTTCCCGGCTGTCGTGTTGAGTTTAATCATGATCGCATTTAACCTAATCGGTGACGGCTTGCGCGATGCGCTCGATCCGAAGATGAAAGATTAAGGAGGAAAGCCTTAGATGGAAAAAATACTTCAAGTAAAAGACCTCGAACTTTCCTTCCACACATTTGGTGGCGAAGTAAAGGCAATCCGAGGCGTCAACTTTGATCTATATAAAGGTGAAACATTGGCAATCGTAGGTGAATCCGGTTCCGGTAAATCCGTTACAACCAAATCGATCATGCGTTTATTGCCCGAAGCAACTTCAGAATTCAAAAACGGTGAAATCCTTTTCGGCGGGCGTGACTTGACGAAATTGAGCGATAAGGAAATGCAGAAAATCCGCGGAAAAGACATCTCGATGATTTTCCAGGATCCTATGACATCGCTCAACCCGACGATGCCGATTGGCCGCCAGATTACAGAGCCGATTTTAAAGCACCAAAAAATCAGCAAAGACGAAGCGAAAAAAGTCGCGATCGACTTGTTGCGTTTAGTAGGCATGCCAAAACCCGAGCTTCGCATGAAACAATATCCTCACCAATTCTCGGGTGGACAGCGCCAGCGTATCGTTATTGCCATTGCGCTAGCGTGCAACCCGCAGATCTTGATCGCGGATGAGCCGACAACTGCTCTCGATGTGACGATCCAAGCGCAAATCCTGGAATTGATGAAAGACTTGCAGAAGAAAATCGATACGTCGATTATTTTCATCACCCATGACCTTGGGGTAGTGGCAAACGTGGCAGATCGCGTAGCAGTCATGTACGGCGGGAAAATCGTAGAAATCGGCACAGTCGATGAGATTTTCTACAACCCGCAGCATCCATACACATGGGGCCTTCTCAGTTCAATGCCTTCAATGGATGCAGAAGATGCAAAACTGTATGCGATTCCTGGCACGCCGCCGGATCTTCTCGATCCGCCAAAAGGCGATGCATTCGCGCTGCGCAGTGAATACGCCATGAAGATCGATATGGAACAGCCGCCACCGTTCTTTAAAGTCAGCGATACGCACATGGCGGCCACATGGCTTCTTCATCCTGAAGCGCCAGCAGTTGAACCGCCTGAAATGGTTATCGAACGGATGAAAAAGTTCCCTGGAAGCCGTTATTATGAAGGGAGCGCGAACTAATGGCTGAAAAATTGGTTGAAATCAAGAACCTCAAACAACATTTCAATGTCGGCAAAGCAAACGAAGTAAAAGCAGTCGATGGCATTTCTTTCGATATTTATAAAGGGGAAACGCTTGGCCTTGTAGGCGAGTCAGGTTGCGGAAAATCCACAACTGGCCGCTCGATCATTCGTTTGTACGATGCGACAGATGGCCAAGTGCTTTATGAGGGAGAAAGTGTGCACGGCAAGAAAAACAAGAAAGACCTGAAGAAATTCAACCGTAAAATGCAGATGATTTTCCAGGATCCGTATGCTTCCTTGAACCAAAGGATGAAAGTCATGGATATCATCGCTGAAGGCATCGATATCCACGGTTTGGCAAAAGACGCCAACGATCGCAAGAAAATGGTCTATGACTTATTGGAAACAGTTGGCTTGAACAAAGAGCACGCGAACCGTTATCCGCATGAATTCTCAGGCGGGCAGCGCCAGCGTTTAGGTATTGCACGTGCTCTGGCGGTAGATCCGGACTTTATCATCGCGGATGAGCCGATTTCTGCTCTCGATGTTTCCATCCAAGCACAGGTCGTCAACTTGCTGAAAGAGCTTCAGGAAGAAAAAGGTTTGACGTATCTGTTCATCGCACACGATTTGTCGATGGTTAAATACATTTCAGACCGGATCGGCGTCATGTACTTTGGTAAGTTGGTGGAACTGGCGCCAGCTGACGAATTGTACGAAAACCCGATGCATCCATATACGCAATCATTGCTTTCGGCGATACCGCTTCCGGACCCGAACTATGAGCGTAACCGTACGCGTAAAGCATACGACCCGGCAGTCCATAACTATGTAGATGGGGAAGATGTGAAAATGCGCGAAGTTTCACCGAACCATTTCGTCGATTGTTCAGAGAAAGAATTTGCTGAGATTCAAGAGCATCTAGCAGCCAAAAAATAGAACTCGTAAAGCACGTACCTGTTTATAAGGTGCGTGCTTTTTTTGAACGGAACAAATGCTGGGGATATCTTTTCAAAACAAATAAATGTCTGAGTTTCTCTAAATTTACTAAATTATCCTGCTTAAAGTACGTAAAAATGGTAGACTGGAGAAAAGCGGAAAAGGTGTGTGAATTTTTATGAAATCCTTGAAATGGCTTGCTGCATCCCTAGTTTTAGTGGGAAGTGCCAATGTTGTGCAGGCAGCTGAAACCGCAACAGAAGACTTTTCGACCCGTACATATGAATTAGCGAGTATCGACTCAGGCTTGCTTGGGACAGCGGAACGATTCCGGTTCGATTCAGGATTGAATTTTGATTACCCTGATGCGGTCCGGGGAATATTCGTCACTGGAAACTCAGCCGGGGGAGAGCGATTTTCTTCATTGGTCGATCTCGTAGGAAATACCGATTTGAACGCGATGGTCATTGACGTCAAGGAAGACATGGGGCATTTAACGTATCTCCCGGAAGAAGATTCCTCGCTGGCTGATAAAGACATCGGAACTTCATTGATTAATGATCCCCGTGAAATGCTTGAACAAATGGAACAGGAGCAAATCTACCCGATTGCGCGCGTGGTTGTCTTCAAGGACACAGTGCTTGCAGAACAGCAGCCAGAGCTTTCGTTTACTTCCGGAGGGGAAGTATGGAAGAACAACAGGGGCGAGGCGTTTGTCAATCCGTTCATGCAGGATGTCTGGGATTATAATGTAGAAGTGGCGATCGAAGCAGCTAAACTCGGGTTCAAGGAAATCCAGTTCGATTACGTGCGTTTTCCGGAAGGGTTTGAACGGCTTGGTGAGCAACTTGACTACTCGATGGGCGATTATGCAGAATCCAATTTAGACCCGGTTCAGCGCCGTGTGGAAGCTGTGACAGATTTCGTCGCTTATGCGAAAGAAAAGCTTGAACCTTATGGAGTAGAGGTATCGGTTGATATCTTCGGGTACGCTGCAACATTGCCGGAAGCACCTGGCATTGGACAGAACTTCTCGAAGATCTCCGAGAATGTCGATGTCATCTCTTCAATGATATACCCTAGCCACTGGACATCGTATTTTGGCATTGCAAAGCCAGATTTAGAACCGTACAAATTGGTCGCCGAGTATGCTAAAGTGGAAAACGATGTTCTTTCCAAGCTAGACGATGCGCCCGTATCGCGCCCGTGGTTACAGGATTTCACGGCTAGCTACCTAGGGGCAGGAAACTATAAGCGCTACGGTAAGGCAGAAGTGGAAGCCCAGATTCGCGCTTTAAACGACCAAGGAATTAATGAATTCCTTCTTTGGAACGCCGGAAACCGCTATTCAGCTGGAGTCGACTATACGCCTGAATAAACGAAATGCCCTTGCTGTCAAACAGACGACCAGCAAGGGCATTTTTAGCAGGAGTTACGCTTTTTAAATAAACTTTAAATTTGAAACCTTTTACGATATGAAACGTACTATATGATAGAAGCTTTATTTTCAAAAGAAATTTGTAAATGAGAATAAAATTTTCTTATTGAAGTTTAATTGATAAAAGAAGCGGGTAAATTCTTAATGTATAAGTTTTACAAACTCTCAGAAAATGTAGCGAGACTGTGACAAAATCAATGTTTTTTTGAAATTCTCGCTGTTAGCTATATATTACTGAAGCCCAATGTTGTATAATGATTGTAGAGCTTCTAAACGATAGTGATTCTAATTTAAGAATGAATTTCCTCAACACCTATGAATCCGAAAGGAAGTGCTTCATTATGATGGTTACATTATTCACTTCTCCAAGCTGTACGTCTTGCCGTAAGGCGAAAGCGTGGCTGGAAGAACATGATATTCCATATACAGAACGCAATATTTTCTCTGAACCTTTGACAATTAGTGAAATCAAAGAAATTCTACGTATGACAGAGGACGGAACCGATGAGATCATTTCGACTCGTTCGAAGATCTTCCAAAAACTGAATGTAGACGTAGAGAGCTTGCCATTGCAGCGCCTTTATGAATTGATCCAAGAACATCCGGGCTTATTGAGACGCCCGATCATCATGGATGAAAAACGCCTGCAAGTCGGTTATAACGAAGACGAGATTCGCCGGTTCTTGCCACGCAAAGTGCGCGCGTATCAATTGCTGGAAGCTCAGCGCATGGTCAACTAAGAATAAGGAGAAAAAGCTGTCCGGTCTTTATGGTATTTCATAAGGGATCATGGGACAGCTTTTCTTTATCTTTTTACAGAACGCTAGACAAAGCTTTCAGTCGAGCCTATGTCGATCAACCTGATTAGTTGCAAAAGTCTGTCGATTCGATTAGACTCTAAGATAATTATCTTCTGGTGCCGCCTATAGGCAGAAAAATGTTTTTAAGCCTTCAGGAAAGGTATAATGAAGGTAGTAATAAATCACGGCTTTTGAGGAACTTCCTCTTAATCCGATCCGAAAAGGAGAGGTGTAAAATGGAAATAGAACGCATTAACGACAACACAGTGAAATTTTACATTTCCTATCTTGATGTTGAAGAGCGAGGGTTCAGCCGTGACGAAATTTGGTTTAACAGAGACAAAAGCGAAGAGCTTTTCTGGGAAATGATGGATGAAGTCAATGAAGAAGCCGATTTCGTTATGGAAGGGCCGCTGTGGATCCAAGTGCAAGCCATGGACAAAGGACTAGAAGTCACTGTCACTCGTGCGCAATTGACGAAAGACGGGCAAAAACTTGATTTGCCGGATGATATAGAAGAACGCCGCAAAATGTTTTCAGGGGAAGAAGCTGGTTCCCAGGAGTTTGATGAATTCGAACCGGTTTATGACGAGGGCGATACAAAGAAACTCGAATACTCGTTTGTTCTTTCTGAAGTGGAAGAATTGCTTCCGATTGCGAAGCGCCTCATGTATATGCCGGTCGATACGGCATTGTACCACTTTGACGGAAAGTATTATATGCACGTGAAATTTGATGAAATTCTGCATTCCGAAAAAGACATTAAAGACCAGTTGAGCGTCATCACTGAGTACTTGCAGCAAACCCCGATGACGATTCACCGTCTTGAAGAATACGGCAAGCCAATCTTCAAAGAAGATGCGCTGTCGAATGTATTGCATTATTTCGGCTAAAAACCTCCTCTTGGGAGGTTTTTTTTATGCCATTTTATGTAGAGGAAGCTGTGGCAGATTTTTAGAAGCCGCAGTATTTTTCGTATTGCGCATGATGGCTCTTCGGCGTAAACTGAAAAAAAGGAGAGTGATTCATATACTGACAGCGCTCGATAATGGCCATTTGTTCACGTTGCAAGCTCATCACACAAGGCAAGAGCTGATTCAGCTGCGAAGGGACCGAACATTTCTATGTCCCGCCTGCAAATCCCCGGTCCTCTTGAAAGTCGGCACGACGAAAATTCCCCATTTTGCCCATCTCAAGCAATTCTCCTGCACGCCAGGCAGTGAACCGGAAACCCCACTTCATCTGCTTGGGAAATCCCGCCTGTCCTCTTTTTTTCACGACAATAACCTCCCCGTCCATGTCGAGCATTACTTACCCGCGATCAAGCAGCGGCCGGACCTGTTGTCCGGGAAATCTGCGATTGAGTTCCAATGCAGCACATTACCTGTGGAGCAAGTTGTGAAGCGCAGCCAAGGATATGCCAAAATGGGTCTTCACGCCGTATGGATCCGCGGCATAGAAAGTGTGCCGGCTCCAGGGCTGGGTATTTTCCAAATTCGCACCTTTGAAAGAGCAATGTTCCGCAACACACCACTTCATCCCCATCTCCTGCAATTCAACCCCAATCATTCCCTCTTCGTCTACTACTCCAATCTTTTTTATATACAAGGCAACCGTTGGATCGGAAAGGCCTCGCTTTTGCCAATGAAGGAACAAGTTTTTCCTTTCGCGGTGCCGAAAAGATTAACAAAAGCAGAATACAAGCAGGCAATATCCCTCATGCGGATAGAAAAGAATAAATACATCCGTTCCCAATTATTCGCGAAAAACCGGATGAGAAACCCATTTTGGCGATTAAGCTATGAACTCCAACTCGACAGGGCGGCCATCCCGGAAATTTTTGGGTTGCCGCTTGCAGGCGGGCATCTTTTTTCAGAGCATGCTATTATTTGGCAAATGAAAGCAGCGCTTATGATCGAGTCGGAAAAGCCGGTGGAGACCTTATTGGCTGATCAGCTGGTCAAGCTTGCGCCTTCTGGCATAGACAAGTGCAAGCCTTTGCAGGTGCTTTCGGCGTATGAAACTCTTTACAGAAATGGCCATTCCACGTGTTTTTCGGAAGTGGTGGATATTTCCTATCATCTGCTTGCAAAAGCGTGGGAAAATTGAGAAAATAAGGTGTAATTCGTTTCCCGAAACAAGGGAAAGAGGAGGCAGCCAAATGACGGAAAAATTATTGACTAGAGATCAAGTGCCTGCAGAACTAACGTGGCGCTTGGAAGATATTTTTGCTACAGATTCACAATGGGAAGAGGAGTTCAAAGCCGTCTCGGCGCTGGCTGAGAAAGCTGGGCAATATGAAGGTACTCTATCAGGAGGCGCGGACGCTTTGTACGACGCGCTAAGCTATAAAGATGAATTGTCGGAACGCTTGCGCAAGCTCTATGCATACGCCCATATGCGCTATGACCAAGATACGACGAATTCAACATATCAGGCGATGGACAGCCGCATCAAATCGCTTTTCGCCAAAACAGCAGCAGGCTTGTCATTCATGACGCCTGAAATCCTGTCTTTGGATGAAGCAGAACTGAACCGCTATGTAGATGAACATGAAGGTTTGAAGCTATATAAGCACGCTCTTGAAGAACTTAATACGATGCGTCCGCACGTACTGAAAGCGGAGCAAGAAGCGCTGCTTGCACAATTGTCGGAAGTGGTCGGAGCATCTTCCGAAACCTTCGGCATGCTTAACAATGCCGATCTGGAGTTTCCGGAAATCGAAAATGAAGATGGCGAAAAAGTGCAGATTACACATGGCAATTACATCCGTTTCATGGAAAGCAAAGACCGCCGCGTACGTGAAGACGCATTCAAAGCCGTTTATGCAACATATGGAAAATTCCGTAATACGTTTGCATCCACTTTATCCGGAAATGTTAAACGGGATAACGTTCACGCGAGAATCCGTAACTATTCATCGGCTCGCGAAGCGGCACTGTCGGATGACCATATTCCGGAAGCTGTATACGATCAATTGGTCGAAACCGTCAACAACAACCTTCATCTATTGCAGCGCTACGTAGCGCTCCGCAAGGAAGTATTGGGACTTGACCAAGTCCATATGTATGACATGTATACGCCGCTTGTTAAGGAAGTCAAGATGGAGATCCCTTATGACAAGGCGACAGGCATGATGCTCGAAGGCTTGAATGCGCTCGGTGAAGAATATGTCGGGATCGTCAAAAACGGCATCGACAACCGCTGGGTCGACGTGAAAGAAAACAAAGGTAAACGAAGCGGCGCTTATTCTTCCGGCGCTTATGGCACAAATCCTTATATACTGATGAACTGGCAGGACAATGTAGACAACCTGTTCACTTTGGCACATGAATTCGGCCATAGTGTACACAGCCACTACACAAGAGAAAGCCAGCCGTTTGTCTATGGCGATTATTCCATCTTTGTGGCGGAAGTCGCATCGACGACGAATGAAGCCTTGTTGAATGAACACTTGGTCAATACGACAGAAGATGAACAAGAGCGTATTTACTTGCTCAACCACTGGCTGGATGGTTTCCGCGGCACAGTTTTCCGCCAGACGATGTTTGCTGAATTCGAGCACACAATCCACCAGATGGACCAGAACGGTGAAGCTTTGACGGCTGACCGGTTGACGGAAGTGTATTACGAGCTGAACAAAAAGTATTTTGGTGAAGACATGGCAGTGGATGAAGAGATCGGCCTCGAGTGGGCACGCATTCCGCATTTCTACTATAATTACTATGTATTCCAATATGCGACAGGATTCAGCGCAGCTACTGCATTAAGCAAAAAGATCCTTGAAGAAGGGCAGCCAGCTGTAGAGCGTTATATTAACGAATTCCTGAAAGCGGGCAGCTCCGATTACCCGATTGAAGTATTGAAAAAAGCCGGTGTGGACATGACCTCATCCGAGCCGGTCGAAGAGGCGTGCAAAGTCTTCGGCCAAAAGCTTGAAGAACTCGAAGGATTGCTATTGAAGAAATAAAAGACCGACGAAAACCTCTGCAGCGTGAGACCTGCAGAGGTTTTTTTATGCGTCGTCTAGGCATCGTGATTACTTGATCGGTGAAAGAGGGGGATGGTGGACGATATTATAGCGAAATGGGAATAGGCAAGCTTGAACAAATAGAAAAAGGGAGTATCGGAGGATAATAAGTTATTCTTAAATAACTTATTTGTGCGTTATATTTATGTAAGCGCTTGATATTATGACAGATTTGTGAAATGGTTTGTGATTTATTGCATTAACTATTATGGCGTGATATTATTAGGTTGTGAAATTAATCACATACAAACATACACCCCTTTGTTTGAGCGTGAACATTTCTGCGCCTTTCGCTATTATATAAAAGAAAAAATAAGCTAAACTCCTATTGGGAGCTTAGCTTATTTTACTTTCCACAAGGTGTCGTCCTGCATCGGGATGCGCTCCAGTTTCTGTTGCAGCACTTGCTTTTTCAGCTCGCGTTCTGCGGTTTGCTCGCTGATATTGTAGATGCTTGCGACCTCGTGCGTCGCCATTGTTGGATACTTTATGAACAGGTCATCGAGAGAAGGCGGGGATTGCCGGTTGAGCCGGTCTTTTCCCAGCATTTCCTGTAGGATGGTCAAATAGACGTCATATGAATAAAGGCCTGAAACTTTGACGCCTTCGTCTTCGATGCATTCATTAAAAAAGACGATGCTTGGTACTTCGGAAATTTCCATTTCCCGTGTGATGCGAAGATCGCATTGGAATGCTTTGGCGCTGTGGACCGAATGAAAGTCATCCTTGAATTCAGCTTGGTCCAGTTCCGCTTCTTCCGCAATTTCAAGCAGTACATCGTAGGATGTGACGTTTCTCGATTGTAGAAAAAGTTGTTCTTGCAGTTTGTGCAGGAAGCGATTGCCTGCACGTTTGCCCTGGAGCTCTGCCGCTTTGATGGCGACAGACGGAAGTGCGGGATGTTCAAGCTCGTCACCGGTCATATCGGCATTTTTTACGCTCATATTCAGGGCGGATAATTGTGTGCTTAAGATCATCCGCATGGAAAAATAATGACCATACTCGATTTGTAATTTGCGGATGATGGATTGAAGTTCCCAGCATGCGGGATTCATCGGATCCATGAACACGTATAATTCCATCGGTTTGCAGGAAACTTGGTGTTCGCGGATATCCTCTGCCAGATCCAGGTTGCTCACTCCAACTCCTCCTCACTGTCGTAATCGTTTACCATATGGTGGGCGGTCAAAACGAGACGGTTGAAAAATGTCTCGCGGAATTTGCCGCTGAGCCCGACTTCATCCATAGCTTCACTCATGCACTCAAGCCAAGCTTGTGCACGGTCTGGAGTGATTGGAAATGGATGATGGCGCGCTTTTAGGCGCGGGTGCCCGTGTTCCGCTGAATAAATATTTGGGCCGCCTAAGTATTGTGTTAAGAACTGTTTTTGTTTTCTCGCTGTTTCGGTCAGATCATCAGGGAAAATGGGTGCAAGTTGCGGATGTGCTGAGACGCGTGCGTAAAAGGCGTCCACCAGGTTTGATAAAGTTTCCGCGCCGATTTCATCGTACGGAATAAGCGGTTTTCCAGTCATCAGTCTTGTCCCCTTTGTGTTTGCTGTAAATCCATTCTATCAACGCCTGGTAAATATCTCAAACAAATCGCATGCCACCGAACGGCTGTGCTGCCTTTAGCGCTTGGAAGCCGCCTTCATAAAACGCGCGATTTTCTTGTCTGCCGGACGCAACGGGATGCGTTTTTCTTCGAGCAAAGAGAGGAAACTCCGCTTGCCGGCAGCTTCGTCTGTAACTTCGTATTCCAGCTCGTAATCTTCCACCCCTAAGTATTCCGAATGGTCCAGCACGAGAAGCCCGTCCTCGTAAGCAGCTTCAACACGATGGGTCGTTAAAGAACCGATAAGCACCAATTCGGACGGGGACACCCCGAGCCGTTCGAGTTCAGCGGAAACTTCCGGGGCATCGAATCGCTCCAAGTCCAGGATGGCGGACGCCTGTTGTTCGTCCAAGCTATCGGTCGTTTCGTAATTTCCGGAAGCGGCCGGTGTTTTAAGTGTGCATTCAAAACGGCTGCCAATGCTGCGCAGGCGAAGGGCTGCCTTTTGGTCGCGCAGCTGGAAGTCGGCTGTGTCGAAATAATGGTTGGTCTGGCTGATCGGGGAGGTATTTTGCTCCGCCAATAATTTGCTATACTCTTCTTTTGTCAGCATGTTCTTGAATTCAATTTCAAGTTCTTTTGTCATTTGTTCACCTCATTAATCGCGCTTTTGCAACACTGTTTCCTTTTCTATAGGAAAGAAGCGGCATTTCAAAAGCGCGGTGGGTCAACCGGCGAGGAGCGGGAATTTCATGCTCACGCCGATTGCTCTTGGAATAGCCGTTAATTTCATTATCGGATAGTTGGGTGCAATCTGCAACGCAGAGCATTGCTGTGGTAAAATAACGGTATGAAGAATCAGCCCTGTGCTGGGCTTAATGGATAGTGAAATGGGCAAAGCAGTGAGGAGGGCCAGACATGGGGCAATGGAATCGTTTTTTGGCGCCGTATAAACAGGCGGTCGACGAAATGAAAGTGAAATTTAAAGGCATGCGCAAGCAATTTGAAACAAATAAC
>NZ_JAPEHT010000003.1 GCF_028823615.1 Planococcus sp. A6 | reverse complement strand
TTATTTACCTCTCCTGCTTGGTCATCAATTTCTTCTTTGATAAGAACATTCGCCTCTTGCCCGGTATTCGCAGACTTCAAATCACTTGAAGTAAAGAGCCACTCCAGCCGGTCCGCTGCTTCATCAGGGTACTGTGCAGTTTCACGGCTTCCAATTTCAATCCTTGTATCCTGCAGCATTTCAGCAGCGGCTGTGCTGGAAAGCGACAAGCCAACCATCAGCAAGAAGAGGAATTTTTTCATCTACTCGCCCCATTTCTCCAGTGGAACTCAGCGCCTTTTTAAAGACCCTGGCATAAGCCGAGGCTTCTCTATTGCTGTGCCACTTCAATCTACCACCACTGAGAACCGTTATCAAATAGGTGCTTGATAGCCATAACTGATTTTTCCCTTTTCGACCTTATGCTGCGGCTAGTTGCATAATTGTTCGTGATGGCACCATAAACATTTCTTATAATAGAAAAACTCCCCTCATTAAAATGAAGAGAGTTTTTCCGAAATGTGATCGCAATAGGCTTGTTCTGCTTCGGTTAATTGTTGTTCCGTATCAATGACGAGCCCGTTTTGCCGGACAATGCGCAGCCCTTTGACGGAACGGTAAACCAAGGAAGAGTCAATTGAATCGAGCGCTTTTAGCGGAAGAAAGGAAAACGAATCACTTTGCCTCAGTGCTTTTTTGATAATCTTGAAATCGGTCATCTGCATATAAAAAGCCTCGACGCCTTTCGCTTCGAGCGCCTGCTGGATGAGTGTTTGCATATGCCTGCTTTGCGTCTGCAACACGGCCGCATGTTCGAGGTCTTTGGCATAGATCACTTTTCGGGACGCCAAAGGATGGCTGGCGGAGAAGACCAACTGGAATTCTTCCTCAAACAAGCCTTGGATATTGTACGATTGATGAAAGCCATCATCCCCGGCATAAATCGGCATGACAGCGAACTTGGTTTTTTTTGCCAGTAACTGTTCGCGCAGTTCCGTATAGCAACGGCCGTTGATTTCAAAAGGGCAGGCCTTGCAGCAAGCCGCGTGGACATCGAACAATTCTTCGTAATAATTTTCAGCAATGTGGTTGCTCATATAAATGGCAACTGGCTTTTGGGCAGCAGGCGTGACCATGAGTTGCTGCGTCGCCTCAAACAAGTCGAGCAGCTGCCTGGCTTGTTTTTGCAAGAGAATGCCGCGCTCTGTCAGCTCAATGCGCTGCTTTTTGCGGACGATAAGTTTCACGCCGTAGTATTCTTCCAAATAGCGGATGTGCTGGCTGACGGAAGGCTGCGAGCAATACAGCTGTTTCGCCGCCTCGGTATAGGACCCGCATTCAGCCAGCACTTGAAAGGTATGTAATTTCCCCAGCACAGCATTCACCTCTTTTAACTGATAATAATTCTCAATTAATCATACCATAAAAAATCCCGCTCTCCTGTTCGAAAGCAAGATTTGCAGCAACTGCATTCATTTATTGAAAGCTTCAAAGCTCCGAACGTTCGACGCTTTCGAGGGCATCATTGGATTGGTTGTCTTGCTTTTGGATAATGGACGATTGCTTCATGTATCACTCACATCCTCCGCTCCTTTTTTATTAAACGGCTGCGGCATAAACAAAAGACGGAGAACCCGCTCAATTTCAGCTAAGTCCCCCGCCTAAAAATGCTTATTGTTTTATTGAAGCCAACTATTCAAAAACTCCTGCTGGTCCCCTTCGAAAGAATCCTCAAAGAACTCCCTAAATTGTTGTTTCGTCACCCGCTGAAATTGAAACTCTTCGTAATAATCCGCTAGAAACTCCAGCGCGGCCTCGTTTCCGCCCTGTTCATCGAAAAAGTCTTTCAGCAATAAAGGGACTTTGCCATAGACGGTCGCATAATAGGCCGGGGTGTCAAATTCATCAAGCGCCAAATCAGCATAGGTTTCCGTTTCATATGACTCTTCATAGGCCTTTGCATTTTGAAAACCGCTGTCTTCATCACCGTAATAATCGCTGAGGAACAAGCCGGTACTGAACTCGGTCAAACTCTCATCGAGCCAAGCGTTTTCGTATGGATCATTGGCGACCAAATAGTAAAACCATTGATGCGCAATTTCATGTACCAAGATCGAATCAAGTAAATCTTCGTCCATCGGCACTTCCACAATATTTGGGTATTCCATATAGCCGTCATTCGCAATCAAATCCAGTTCAGCAAACGGATAATCGCCAATGTTTTCTTCGAAATAAGCAAATGCTTCGTCTGACAGTTCAGCCGTCTTCTCCAGGATTTCCGACTCAGCCGGCACAAACACACGCAACTCGGTATTTCCAGACGTGCGTTCTACGACTTGCCAATCGGCTGGATCCAAAAACGCCGCATAGAAATCCTTGATGGGCTTTCCGGTTAAGGTTCCAGATGAACTGGCCTCTGCCGTACCGTCTGGTGCAGAAGTGGCGATCAGGTAATCGCCTGGCAATTGATAAGTGACCGTATAATCGCCGTACCCCGTTTCATAGGATTCTCCTTTGGGATCATAGTCATTGACTTGCCAGCCCCCGTCATATTCAGCAAGCATCGGATACCAATGAGCTAAGTAATAATTGTTTTCCACCCGCGCCAAGCGCATGCCATTTTCAGGTAAGGTGAGTGTGTATTCAATCGTGACAGCTTGTTGCTCGCCTGGTGTTAAATCCGATTCCAGTTCGATGAATAAACCACCACTATCCAATTCATATTGCAATCTATCTTCACTCGAAGTGATTGAATTCACTTCTACACTCGCTGGGTTCTCTGAATAACCAGTAGTCATTTCTGGATTCATGGCGTTGGGGACAAAGTGGAACGCGATGTCTTCCCAACTTTCCTGTGAGTCATTTGTAATTAGGATGTCTACAAAAACCCGGAAAACTCCTGCTTCTCTCATATCGAGGTCAATGTCGTAGCTAGTGTTGCTTTGTGGAATGCTGGCATTCCCCGTCTGCTCACTTGGTTCCTCTGAATAATATTGAATAACCAAATAAATGAAAACTGCAATAAAAACCAAAAAAGCCAGGAACCCGATTTTCCTTTTCACTAGCACACCTCCTTCACTCAATAAGAAAATGAATAATAATATTCATTATGCGGAATCTATACTTCCCGTTTGATCGAATAGTTCTATTCAATCAAATTTTAAAGACGCGCGTTCGCGTATGGCTGTCCCTATCAATGGTTCAATATCACCTTGTGTTCGTTTCGCTGAGTTGATCATCGCCATAGCCAACTCTTCAGTGGGAAGCGGCTGTTGGGAACGAAACAATCCTGCTTTATTCATAAATTGAATAGCTTTCAAACCCATCACTTCGAAGGTGCGGTCGCGCTTGATGATGGTTAACTTCGGAAAGCCTAGTTCTTTGACCGCTTCTTCTAACTGCCCCTTCATCTTCGAATAAAAGCTGCGGGCTTTTGGCGATGCAAATTCAGCCGAAACCAATACATACCGGCCGACTCCGTTTTCTTTTGCGGCTTTCGCAAATTCATATTGATAGCCATAATCTACTTTCCATTGTGCCTCTTTGCTTCCTGCCACTTTGATCGTCGTACCCAAACAGGAAAACAGCACATCCCCTTTTACCAAATCACGCCACATATCCGTCCGGTCAAAATCGATGACATGGACTGTTAATTTATCATGCTGGATATTCAATTGACGCCTTACGAATACATCGACTCTTTCAAATGAATCATCTTCCATCAATTGCTCTACAAGGTCTTTTCCTGTCGCTCCTGTTGCACCGATCACTAATGCGTTCATAATGGTCCTCCTTTTATGATGAAGTTCTTACGAATATATGTATTCATCTTTGTTCAATATTTTAAATAATTTTACTGTGTTCTCTTCAATTGAAATAAAGTGTGCCTGTTCTGAAGGAGGCATTCCTCTAAGACGCCCTGAAAATGCCCCTAGCAACTCTAATTGACTTGTTCCTATTTTCAGCTGATACAATTTCCCGTTGCTATCGTAAGGATTATAAAAGTACGCATAAGCCCCGCGAACACAAAGTCCAGCTGAACCGTGGAGCATTTCCGGAACATTAAACAACCACAAGCCCCGCTTATGTGGGTCAACGGCAACTAATTGAAAAGTCGGATATGGGAACAACCAAAGTTCCCTGCCCTTCCCTTTACAGATTGCATAACAGTCATCTATATCCGGCCGATCAAGTAAATCGCTATGATACCTGAAAACAGTCTTACCCGATAAATCCTTCAATATCAAGCCTTCTTTATCAATCCCACCGCCAAATATTCCTTCATCATAATAACTGAACCAGATGCCTTCTTTGCAGGCAATTTGATCTGCCACATATTCCCCTGCGTAAAGGGTTTCTATAATCTTGCCTTCTCTATTTATAATCAATTGTTCCAATTTGCTGCTTTCTTTGATGGGGAAGTCAGAAAGCGCACTCACGATTAAATTTGCTGAATCAATCCATCGAATACTGTGGAAGTTTCTTTGAATGCCTAGCTTTACATCTACGCCATTTAACTGAATCCATGATTGTTTGTTCTTCTCAAAAATAATAGCTAACCCATCATCTTCTGTCCAATCTGCATCAACTATCTGCACAGACCCAGTTTCTTTTTTCTCTATGGTATATATCACTTGTTCCTCAATTCGCTCAGCCATCGATACCCTCCTCACTCACCACACTGAAAGTCTTGTACGCGAATCGTTTTGTTCATTTAAATATTCCAAATCTTGAAAACCAAAACTGTGTGCGTTCTCATAGAGCGCATGGAGCATTTGCTGATCTTTGCAATAGATTGTCGTATAGATTGTATCGACAATTAGCAGGACCAATTGACAGTCGCTTGCAGCAAACTCCTCGTAAGTTTCTGGATGTGAAGTAACAGGCCCCTGAAAAGCGCGAAGTTCTGCAAAGATCACGTAAGCTCGTTCGGTTTCGATTACTTCCTTCAGCTCTGAACCTGTCAGTTGCTCTCTATTATGTGGAAACAGATCGTTCGTATGACTTCCATTCCTGCTTGCAAAAGCTTCTACATTGTCTATGTGCCACTTAAAGGCTTTAACGTTTATTGGATGAAGGATGTCTTTTAAAAAACTTCCATAGTCATTCGGCAATTCAAAACTGATTCCCCTCTTCAAAGCATGTCACTCCTTACCACCAAGTCTCAATGGGTTTTTTAGTCATCTGCGGACAGTTCTTCAATAGAGTATAAAGTCATCGTTTGTTCAATGTATTCAACCTTACAGGGGTAATCACCAAGTCTGACAGAGTCGAATTCTGCAAAGTCTCCAAAAATCACTTTCCCATTTAATTCAATATGGATTTCTTCTATATGAGTTCTTCCGCTCGTTTCAAATTTTGTAATGCTGCAATTGCCACTTACAGTTTCGAAATCACCGTTCTTAATCGCAATCATGTCTTGTACGGTCCAAAATATAAGCATTAGGCAGAGTAAACCAAATAGTGCAGTGGTAATGACCACTAAATAAAAATCCTCGGCTTTTCTTTTTCTTTTTATATAGTAAACAACCGTAGAACTGCACAATAAAGCGCCAAGCGACGCAAAAACCAAATCCGACAACACTAGCTCTCCTTTTATACATGTAATGAAAATCTCGGGCGCAGTTCCATCGATTTCCCTGCTATCTGAATGGTCTATTGGTATGTAAGAATTTTATGTCAACTTATTTTACCATATAACACATTCTGGAAATCAAAGTGATGAAAAAAGAGATGGCCCCCACAGCGCTTATGATCGGCAAATGACGGAGAGAATTGAGAGCAAAGAAAAAAACCCAAATGCGGCATTTATCATGCCAGCCATCTAGGTTTGTCGCTTACTCATCACGAAGGTTTTTTTACCACTTGCCGTTTTCTTCAAGAATTGATTTTAAGTCTCTGAACAAATTATTATGTGTACGAGCCATTTGCGTCCCTTCATGCTTATCGGTATGTTCAATGCTCGTAAGCCATGAATCTTTTCCGGCATGTGGGTTTTTGATAGACATATGAATCGTATGTTCATCCTGTTTCCAGAAATTCAAATTGAGTCCTGCCAGTGTTTTGGTTTCATTTGCCATGATTACATTCTCCTTTAAATTACCATTTAAATCATATTGTACCACAAACAACTTGCAGTTCTATTGTTTATTCAACCCTAAACTCTACAATCAACACCTAACAAATTTGCGCTTAAATCCAAGACGCCCCTTCTCCAAGCCTTGCTGGATACTGTCATAGGCATAGAGCTGTGTCGGTTTCTTGTTTTCCCGTTTGAGTTCGACTTTGCCAACGGCTTTTGCGGTTTCGGCCGCTTTGTCGCTCAACGGCTTATAGGAAATGCCGACTGTGTAGAGGAAATTATTCATCGATGCTTTCGTCCGTTCAGGGGATGCGTGAATCGTTTCTTTCACGGTATCCAGCATGGCGGAAATTTTGTCTTCCGAGAATTCACTGTCCTTACGGTTGCCAAGCAGCCAGCAATAACAGCTCCAGCCGGCAGACATGCGCAGCTCATCGCCACTTTCTATCCATTTGTCGGCCACTTGCTGCGCGATATCGGATTCCGACAAGGTAACCGCCACAACATAATCCGACAGCATGTAGAAATAAGCCCCGTCCATCCAGCGGTCGAAGTCAGCTTCCGTCATCGCCTTTGGGTCAGCAATGATGCCTGCAAAGTACATCGCGTCGTAGTTGCTGGTCTCATACAACTGTTCTGCTAAAGGCTGGTCAATTTTGATTTGCTTAGCGATCGGCTTCATTGCGCCTGTGGCCACGCCGAATACTGGCTCTTTTGCCCCGCTCGACACGTACATTTTCTTCGTGCGTTCTTTCCCCAAGGCTTCGAGTTCTTGCATGACAGTCTGGAAATCCATGTTCCGCACTTCCTTTCGCTAATAAAAGACGTTTTCCCTGCTGTTCATTCGATGCTATCGAAACAACCGGAAAACGCCTGACTCTCAATCCTCTATTATCTTCACCATCTGGCGCTCTTTTTTATTCCACCCGAATTCGTCAAAGTCGTGGGCGATTTCGCTGTCCTCGTGGACTTGGCGCATGCTTTTCAATAACTCTTTTTCATGTTCCGGCATAAACCTCGCACTCATATGATTGACGATGAGTTTTTGAGCTCGGGCTCGTCTTGCCACATTGGCCGCATCCAAAGTCGTCGAATGGCCGTATTCCTTGGCGAGTTTTTCCGTTTCGCCGTCGAACGTCGCTTCATGGACGACCAGGTCGGCATCTTGCGATAATTGTTCCGACTTCAAGCAGTACTGGGTATCACCAAGAATCGCGACCGTAAAGCCGGGTTCTGCCGGGTCGGTCACTTCTGCGGATTCCACTTTTCGGCCATCCTCAAGTTCTACGGTTTCGCCCGCCTTTAACTTGGCAAGCAGCGGGCCCTTCGGAACACCGAGCTGTTTCGCTTTGTCCATATCAAGCTTCGGCAACAACGGTTTTTGCTTGATGCGATAGCCGTAAGTCGGGATGACGTGCGCCAAGAGGCCCGCTTCGACGGTCATCGTGTCATCTTCAAAGATAATACCTTCTTTTACTTCATGGAAACGGATCGGGTAAGTCAAATGCGTCCGGCTTAAGCGCAGGGTCATCTCCACGTATTCCTTCAGCTCTTTCGGCCCGTACAGGTCGAGCGGTTCATCGCCGCCTTGGAACGAACGCGATCCCAACAGCCCCGGCAAGCCAAAAATATGGTCACCGTGCATATGGGTAATGAAGATCTTCTCGATTTTTCTCGGCTTGAGGGTCGTTTCGAGGATCTGATGCTGGACCGCTTCCCCGCAGTCAAACAGCCAGACAGCTCCCCGTTCTTCATGTAATTTCAAGGCGAGCGCCGAAGTATTGCGTTGTTTCGACGGCATGCCCGCCCCTGTTCCTAAAAATAAAACTTGCATTAGCGTTTCTTCCTCTCGTGGTCACTCAGAAAATCTTTGCTTAAACTGGTTTGTGCATCGTGCTTCGATTGATGATACGGCATGCCTCTAGAGACGGAGCCTTTACCGAAACGGCTTTCTAGCTTGGCGACCAAGTCCAGAATCGGTTCATCCTTCGCGTGTTCCTCGAAATTGAATAGAGACAATTGTTCGGTCATATCGCCTTTGTCGACGACGTTCGAGACGGTCACTCCGACCAGCCGCAACGGTTCACCGTTCCAATGCGTTTCGAACAATTGCCACGCCTGTACCATGATGTCTTGCTCTTTCCACACGGTATTGTTCAAGGTGACGCTGCGGGTGCGGTTTTTCCAGTCTGCGCTGCGCGTTTGAATGCTGACGGTTGGGCCTGCCAAGTTTTTCGCATGCAGCCTGGATGCGACTTTCGAGCTTAAAGTCTTGAAGATTTTCTGTAAGCTTTCCAAGTCGGTTTCATCGAACGGCAAAGTTGTCGACGTGCCGACGCTTTTGCGGTCATAGATCGAATCCGGGTCGACTTCGCGGCTGTCTTCTCCTCTGGCACGCGCCTGCAGCCGCACACCGTTTTTCCCCATCTTCTCCTTAATCAAGCCCTCCGGCGCATTCGCCAAATCGCCGATCGTATACAGCTTCAAGCTATTGAGTTTTTTCGCGGTACTTTCTCCGATGCCGTGCATTTCAATGACTTCTCTTGGCCACAGGATGCGCTGGATATCGCGCTTTCTGAGGATGGTGATGCCAAGCGGCTTTTTCATATCGGACGCTGTTTTGGCGAGGAATTTATTCGGCGCGATGCCGATGGAACACGGCAAATCCAACTCTTTTAAGATTCGCTGCTGCAGCTCTTCGGCAATGTCTACCGGGTGCCGGTCAGCCGATAATTCCGTCACGTCGATATAGGCTTCATCGATCGACACTGGCTCCACGGCATCGGTATAGGTGCGCAAGATCTCGAACATTTGCCGTGACGCTTCCCGGTAGCGGTCGAAGTTCGGCGGCATCAGCAAGAGTCCCGGGTATTTCTTCTTCGCCTCGTGCACTTGCATTGTCGTGTAAATGCCATGCGCCCGCGCTTCGTAAGAACAAGTGACGATGATACCTTTGCGCTCTTTCGGATTTCCCGCAATCGCCAGGGCTTTTCCCTTCAGCGACGGATCGTGCGCCTGCTCGACGGATGCATAAAAGCTATTCATATCAATGTGGAAAATAACTCGCCCCGCCATAACAATCGCTTCGCTTTCCTTTTTCTTTCAGTGTATCAAAAAAAAGGCGAACAGGCATCCTGTTCACCTTTTTGTTGTGGAGCATGGAGCACTGTTACATCAAGTATATCCGCTTATTGTAATTCTTAGTTGGACTTGTGAGTGTAGTGTTCTGGTTATTGTTTGTTTCATCTATTAAGTAGCCGCCTCCCGCTTTGGGCTGGCCTTTGGCAATAAGCCAAGAAAATCACTTGTCTTATTGCGTCGGCTCGCCCTTGTGCGCGGTTCGGCTTTAGATTTCACTATATTTTGCATGCGAGGAAGCACCATTCTTAGTTGTCTTCATCCGGTTTGGAGACGCTTAATTAAACTTGATAGATAAAAAGATGCTTAGTATCTATTCAATTTATATATTCAAAGCTGTCTAAAACTGCTCATGCTAATTTCAATGTCAGAAGAATTTCAATTCCACACTATACTTAGAGATGGAGCGGAAAGGGGCGACTCCGGGAGGATCAGCGAGACAATTGAGACCCTGCAAGCGAATACGCGAAAGACATTGAGCGGATTCGTTTGCGAAGCTCGAACATCGTGAGAGTTGAGCAGGCGGGGTTTTGCGCAGCGATCGAAGCGGCTCAATGCGAGCCCTCCGGAAAGCGTCCCCTTGCAGCGTAATCTCCATCACCATCCCTATATACAAACAACTGCCCCGATAAGCCAAGTGTAATGGCCTGTCGGGGCAGTTGTTATGGTTTGATTAACGTGTAGCTGCTTCTTTGACGATTTCGACCAAGAGCTCGGTCAGTTTCTCAAGCTCTAGGACCGGCATGCGTTCGTTCGTTGTGTGGATTTCTTCATAGCCGACACATAGGTTGACCGTCGGAACGCCGTGGCCATTGATGATATTGGCATCGCTTCCGCCTCCGCTTGTGAGGACAGGTGATGGGCGGCCGATGCGCTCAGCTGCAGCTTTCGCGATATCTACGACAGGGTCCATTTCATCAAAACGGAATCCTGGGTACATGAGCTGGACATCTGTTTCCGCACGTCCGCCCATTTCCTTGGCAACTTCTTCGAAAACGGATTCCATGTGAGCCGTTTGGTCTGCCAATTTGTCTTCGCTAATCGAGCGGGCTTCAGACAAGATATGGACTTCGTCGCAAACGATATTGGTCGCTTTGCCGCCTTCGAAACGGCCGATGTTTGCGGTCGTCTCTTCATCGATGCGCCCGAGTTTCATGCGCGCGATCGCTTTTGATGCGATGGTGATCGCAGATACACCTTTTTCCGGCGCAACGCCGGCATGCGCCGTCTTGCCGTAGATCGTTGTCCACAATTTTGCTTGGTTCGGCGCAGACGTCACAATGCCGCCGACTTGGCCGTCGCTATCGACTGCATAGCCGAATTTTGCCTTCAATAGGGACGCATCGAATTCTTTCGCCCCGACCAAACCGCTTTCTTCGCCAGCTGTAATCAGGAATTGGATATCCCCGTGTTCAACATTTTCTTCTGACAAATGGCGTGCAAGTTCCAATAATGCCGCAACACCAGCTTTGTCATCAGCGCCTAAGATAGTCGTGCCGTCTGAATACACATAGCCGTCGCGGACTTCCGGCTTGATGCCTTTACCGGGAACAACTGTATCCATATGTACGGTGAAATAAATCGGCGGCGCATCTTTTTTCGTGCCTTCAAGTGTCGCCACCAGGTTTCCTGCACCATGTCCTGTGCGTTGTTTTGAATCGTCTTCGACGACGCTAAAGCCGAGAGCTTCCAGCTTTTCCGTCAATACTTTCGCAATGGCGGCTTCTTCTTTTGTTTCGGAGTCGATTTGCACAAGCTCCAAAAATTCTTCCAATAAGCGATCGGTTTTCATTCCAAAAACTCCTCTTCTATTCCATTTAGTCCAGTTCCTATTATAGCCTTAGCACTTGCCGACTTCATGCAAAACGCATCAATCTCTTCCTGTTAACAGGAAGAGATTGGTCGTAAAGTCTTTTATAGTGGCATATTGCCGTGTTTTTTCTTCGGCCGTTCGTCTTTCTTGTGGCGCATCATCTCGAGAGCCTGGATGAGCTTGATGCGTGTTTCACGCGGGTCGATGACGTCATCGACCATGCCCCGTGCGGCGGCAACATAAGGATTCGCGAATTTCTCGCGGTATTCTTCGATTTTCGCTGCACGTGTCGCTTCGGGATCGTCGCTTGCGTCGATTTCACGGGCGAAGATGATATTCGCTGCGCCGTTCGGGCCCATGACCGCGATTTCGGCATTCGGCCAAGAGAACACCAAATCCGCACCGATTGATTTCGAGTTGAGTGCCACATAGGCGCCGCCGTAAGCTTTCCGCAAAATGACGGTCATTTTCGGGACGGTCGCTTCCGAATAAGCATAGAGGATTTTCGCCCCGTGACGGATGATGCCCCCGTGCTCTTGTTTGATGCCCGGGAAGAACCCAGTGACATCTTCAAAGGTAATGAGCGGAATATTGAAGCTATCGCAGAAGCGGATGAACCGCGCTGCTTTATCAGAAGAATCGATATCGAGGCCGCCTGCCATCACTTTCGGCTGGTTGCAAACAAGCCCGACCGTTTCGCCTTTGATACGGGCAAGGCCAATCACGATATTGCGTGCGAATTCCGGCTGCACTTCCATGAAGCTGTCCTTGTCGACGACTTGTTCAACGACTTTCCGGACGTCATAAGGGCGAATCGCTTCGTAAGGGACGATATCAGCCAGATCCGGGCGGAAACATTTCTTGGTTGTTCTGCGGCAAATAGCTGACCAATTGGCGCACCATTTCGAGTACTTCCTGCTCTGAACCTGAACGGAAATGGGCATTTCCGCTGATGGCGGTATGTACACGTGATCCTCCGAGATCCTCAGAGGAGATTTTTTCTCCAGTGACCGTTTCGATAACTTTCGGACCGGTGATGAACATTTGGCTCGTTTTGTCGACCATGAAGACAAAATCGGTAATGGCCGGCGAATAGACCGCTCCGCCTGCAGATGGCCCCATGATGACGGAAATTTGCGGGATGACTCCCGAATAAATTGAATTGCGGTAGAAAATATGTCCATAGCCATCAAGCGATAATACGCCTTCCTGGATGCGCGCACCGCCGGAATCGTTCAAACCGATAAACGGAGCGCCGTTTTTCGCTGCCATATCCATGACATTGGCGATCTTTTTCGCATGCATTTCCCCGAGTGCTCCCCCGAAAACGGTGAAATCCTGAGAAAACAAGTAAATTGGGCGGCCGTTCACTTTGCCGTAGCCAGTGACGACGCCTTCTCCCGGGCCTTTGCCCATGCCGAAATCGGTTGTGCGGTGTTCAACGAATGGGCTCAGCTCGACAAAGCTGTCTTCATCGAGCAACAAGTCGATGCGCTCGCGGGCTGTCAGTTTGCCTTTTTCGTGCTGCTTGTCAATGCGGGCTTCACCGCCGCCTAGTTCGATTTCTCTTTTTCTGTCATACAACTCATTGATGCGTTCATAAATGTCCATTTCCCCACTCCTCCGTCACTTCTTTTCGCACAGTTCATACAAAACGCCATTTGACGATTTCGGGTGTAAAAAGGCGACCATTGCCCCGCCTGCTCCCGGTTTCGGTTCGTCACTCAATAATTTGACACCGTTTTCACGAAGTTCCGCCATGCGTTCTTCGATGCCGTCGACACCGAACGCGATGTGATGGATGCCTTCGCCTTTTTTCTCGATGAATTTGTGGATCGGGCTGTCTTCGCTCATCGGCTCAAGTAGTTCCAGCTTGATATTGCCTGCATCGATAAAGGCCACTTTCACTTTCTGCCCTTCCACTTCTTCGATTTTCATCAACGGACACCCGAGTGTCTCTGTGTAATAAGGCAGGACCTGCTCTAAATCTTTTACAGCGATTCCGATATGATCTACTTTCTTCATCCTTATTCACTTCCTTTTTTGGCTTCCTCTTTATTGTACCCATTCAAAGCCAAAAACTCTAGTTGTTATCGAATATTAAGAAAATGGCGACGCTGCCAGTTTAAAAATCAGCCCATATGTGGTATGATTCTTTCAAAGTACAGGAAAAAAAGGAGCTATGCTATCCATGAGAAACCAAGCTTTCCGTAAAGTCATTGTCTACGCAATGGTCGGATTGATGCTGCTATCGAGCCTGATGATGGGCTTAAGCTTCGTCATTTAATTTGAAATCTGCTGAAGGGCTTCTTTCCGCGCATGAACTACGCGCTGAGAGGGCCCTTTTTTTCGTGCGCACACAAAAACCGGCCAGAGCGTGATTTCTCTGGCCGGTTTATTAGGCTAGGCTTGGGTTGAGCCCTTTTTTATTGTGGAAGCCTTTATAGCTCTGCTTGATCTCGAGATAGGTTTCCATTTCCTGAATGATGGCATTCAGATCCGCCATCGCGAGGAATTTTTCGTGCGTATCAGGCAATGGCATCTCGGCGAAATTCGCTTTCAGCCGGTCCAATTTGGTGATATATTGGTCGGCGGTATTGCCGGAATGCACATGTTCGGACAAGTCTTCCAAAAAGTCAGCAACAAGCTGGGTCTGTCCGACGATCACTGGGAGGGCCGTGATTTTCGGCAAGATGCGTTCGATGATTTGAAGCTGCTGCTCGCGCATATCGAAATAATGGTAATACTTGTTTTCGTGGCGCAGCAAGTGATTCTCAACGTCCTGATAAGCGAGCGCTTTGGCTTTATCGATCAGCTTTTCCGATTCCATCAATTCCTTGCCGGTCCAACCCGATTCCCCGTGCCGCAAGTAAATGGTCGTTTCACGGAAAATCGTCGAATACAGCCGTTCGACTTCTTCCCTGTAGCGGTCGAGCTTTTTCTCGATGCTCGGCATGTACATATTAACGATCAACGCCGTGCCGAAACCAATCACCATCAACAGGACTTCATTGAGGAATAACCCCATTGTCAAATTCTTTGCATCATATAGGTGCATTAAAATAACTGCGCTGGATACAAAGCCATCCGAAAAGCCCAGGCTCACGAGCACTGGAATGAACAATAAGATGAGAATGCCGAGCGTGACAGGATGATACATGCCTAGTTCGAAAAAGACTAAGGCAAATCCGACGGCGATCATACTGGCGACAAAGCGGGAGAACGCGGCACGAACCGACTTTTTTTTCGTTGGCTGGATGCACAGAATCGTCAAGATACCGGCCGACACGTAATATTCGAGTCCGATTAACTGGGCCAGATAAATGGCGATGGCGGCCCCGAGCGCTGTTTTCATGGTCCGATAGCCGATGCGATAAGGTTTCAGTTTCATAGGCGTCTCCCCTCAAAATACAAAAATGCCCCCGCTGCCGGGGGCATTTTTTCTTACATTTCTTCGCAATGCTCTTCGAAAATTGACTGGATATGCGTAATGACCGACATCGGATCGTGCCCTTCGATTTCGTGGCGGCCGATTTCATCCACTAATTTTCCGTCTTTCAGGAAAGCGAATGATGGTGACGATGGCAAATGGTCATCGCCGAACAAGTCACGCGCTTGCGCTGTTGCTTCTTTATCCTGGCCGGCAAACACTGTGTACAAGTGGTCCGGGCGTTTATCGTAATGGACCGAGTGAAGAGCAGCCGGGCGTGCGATGCCGCCTGCACATCCGCAAACCGAGTTGATCATGACAAGGCTCGTGCCGGGTTTTGCGAATGCCTCTTGCACGTCTTCTGCCGTTTCGAGCTGTGTATAGCCACCGTCAGTTAGTTCTTGGCGGGCTTGTGTAACAATATCATTCATCAGGAAATTAAAATCCATGCTCATCTGTACCACTCCTTCATTATTGCTGTTCTTATCATATCAGGACGGCGGCACAGTTGCAAAAAAGCTTACTTGAACAGTTCCGTGACCGCCTGCGAGACCGTCAATCGGTCGTCAAGAATACGCTGTTCCATGTCTTTAACCTGCTGTTTGCGCTCTGGGTCGCCGTAAAAACGGCCAAGCAATTCATCGGTAATCATCGAATGGAACCAATCGCGCGTCTGTTCCTGGCGCCTCGTATCCCAATAGCCGCTTTCTTTCACCGTTTGTTCAAAATCCTTGACCATATCCCAGATCTCTTGCATGCCGGTTCCTTCAATGGACGAAACCGCCAAAGGGCGTGTTGTCCACCCTTCGGTCGCCGGCTGCAAAAAATGCAGCATCTGTTTGTATTCCCGCACGGTTTTCTTGGCGAGCGGCAAATTGTTCTGGTCCGCTTTATGGACAATCATCGCATCCGCCAATTCCAAGATGCCCTTTTTCATGCCTTGCAATTCATCTCCAGCACCCGTCAGCACAAGCAACAGGAACATATCAACCATGCCGCGCACGAGCGTCTCGCTCTGTCCGACACCGACCGTTTCGACCAAGATTACGTCGTAGCCTGCAGCTTCGCACAAGAGCATCGTCTCGCGTGTCTTTTTATGGACGCCGCCGAGCGTTCCTGCAGTTGGCGAAGGCCGGATGAACGCTTTAGGATTTCGCGCCAGTTCTTCCATACGCGTTTTATCGCCGAGTATGCTGCCGCCGGTTCGCGAGGAACTCGGATCGATCGCAAGCACCGCTACCCGGTGGCCGAGCTCTGTCAGCATCGTCCCGAAGGTTTCGATGAATGTGCTTTTGCCGGCTCCTGGAACTCCAGTGATGCCGATGCGGATGCTATTGCCCGTTTTCGGCAGCAGCGCATTCAATAATTCCTGGCCGCGCTTTTTGTGATCGGGGTTGGTGCTTTCAAGCAAGGTGATCGCCTTACCTAAATGCAAGCGCGATCCGCTTTCCACGCCGCGTGCGAGCTCGTCCAAATCAAACTGGTTGGCAGCCGGCTTTTTAAATTTTTTCCTTGGCAATGCATTCATGCCATCATGCTTATCTGAAACACCCGACATGACTTGTCTGGACTGCTTCTCGCGATCCATCAGTTTGCCTCTTCCTCGTACCCGAGGCGTGCGTAAATTTCTTCGATGACTTTTTGGGCGGCAACCGGGATGACTGTCCCTGGCCCGAAGATCGCGCTTGCGCCGTTATTGCGCAGGAATTCGTAATCCTGTGCCGGGATGACGCCGCCGACGACGATTAAAATGTCTTCACGCCCCACTTTTTTCAACTCCGCCGCGAGATCCGGCACAAGTGTCATATGCCCAGCTGCAAGCGAGCTGACGCCGATGACGTGGACGTCGTTTTCCGCGGCCTGCTGGGCTGTTTCTGCAGGCGTTTGGAACAATGGCCCGATGTCGACATCAAAGCCGAGATCAGCAAATGCGGTCGAGATGACTTTCGCGCCGCGATCGTGTCCGTCCTGGCCCATCTTGGCGATAAGGATACGCGGGCGGCGGCCTTCGTTTTCAATGAATTCCTCCGTCATTTGTTTGACGATCTGCATTTCTTCCTGGTTGGAGAAGTTTGAACTGTATACACCGCTCACAGAACGGATCACCGCCTTATGCCTGCCGGAAGCTTTTTCGATAGCATCCGAAATCTCGCCGAGTGATGCCCGGTGGCGCGCTGCTTCAATAGCGCAGGCAAGAATATTGTCTTCGCTGCTTTCTGCCGCTTTTGTCAGCTCCAGCAACGCTTTCTCTACTTTTTTCTGGTCGCGCGTATCGCGCATCCGATCGAGTCGCTCAATCTGCTTTTTACGGACCATCGTGTTGTCGATGTTCAAAATATCGATCGGGTCTTCTTCGTCGAGACGGTAACGGTTGACGCCGATAATCGTTTCTTCATTCGAATCGATTTGCGCTTGTTTTTTCGCAGCCGCTTCTTCGATGCGCATTTTCGGGAGCCCCGTTTCAATGGCTTTTGCCATGCCGCCGAGCTCTTCGACTTCCTCGATCAATGTCCACGCTTTTTCCATCAATTCTTCCGTCAGCTTTTCAACGTAATACGAACCACCCCATGGATCGATCGTATTGTTCATCAAAGTCTCTTCTTGAAGGAATAATTGTGTGTTGCGTGCAATGCGCGCCGAGAAATCGGTCGGCAAGGCAATCGCTTCATCGAGTGCATTGGTGTGCAAGGATTGCGTATGGCCCATCGCCGCCGCATTCGCTTCAAGCAAAGTGCGCGTGACGTTATTGAACGGATCCTGCTCCGTCAAACTCCACCCCGAAGTTTGGGAGTGCGTGCGGAGCGCCAAGGATTTGGCGTTTTGCGGGTCGAAGCTCTTCATCATCTTCGCCCAGATTTCGCGTCCAGCCCGCATTTTTGCGACTTCCATGAAATAGTTCATGCCGATGCCCCAGAAAAATGACAAGCGCGGCGCGAACTGGTCGATGCCGATTCCTGCATCCAAACCGGTGCGCACGTATTCCAACCCATCTGCCAGCGTATAGGCAAGCTCAATATCCGCAGTAGCACCCGCTTCTTGGATATGGTAGCCCGAAATGGAAATCGAGTTGAATTTCGGCATATGGGTAGATGTGTATTTGAAAATGTCCGCGATAATCTGCATCGACATCGCCGGTGGGTAGATATACGTATTGCGGACCATGTATTCTTTCAAGATGTCGTTTTGGATCGTGCCTGCGAGTTGCTCCGGAGAGACGCCTTGCTCTTCTGCAGCGACGATGAAAAATGCCATGATCGGCACAACTGCCCCGTTCATCGTCATCGATACAGACATCTGGTCAAGAGGAATGCCATCGAATAAGATTTTCATGTCTTCTACGCTATCGATGGCTACCCCGGCTTTACCGACATCGCCGACAACGCGCGGGTGGTCGGAATCATAGCCACGGTGCGTCGCGAGATCGAATGCAACGGACAAGCCTTTTTGGCCCATTGCCAAATTGCGGCGGTAGAAGGCGTTGCTTTCTTCAGCGGTCGAAAAACCGGCATATTGGCGTACTGTCCAAGGCCGTGACACGTACATCGTCGGGTATGGCCCGCGGACGTTCGGTGCAAATCCAGGATAGCTCGTTTGTTCTTCATTCAAGTCTTTCGAAGAATAAAACGGTTTCACGGCAATGCCTTCGTTGGTCATAAAAGCGCTCTCATCCCGGTCGCCCAATTTAGCCGTATCGAGTTTTGTGACGTCAATTTTCGTAAAATCAGGTGTCGTCATTTACAGCGCCTCCTTTCCAATTGACAAAACAGCTTCTAATTTATCGATCAACGGCTTGCCCGCATAGAGAGAATCGCGGATCCCGTTTGCTTCCCAACTTTTTAATGTTTCTTTATCGATTTTCCCGGCAACATCAATTGCCGCTTTCGCATCGAGTTGCGGGATTGTTTTTTCAAGTGTTTCACGGCTTCCACATAGAACGGCGTAGTCGAGCTCTTCAGAACGGATATACCGATTCACTTCGTCAGCGGATGAAAGATACGGGCTGATTTCTGGCTCGATTCCTGCGACGGATAAGAAGCCTTGCACAAAATCCGCCTGCGGTTTCACGGCTTTTAACGGCTCCAACAAGATAACGGCCGATTTGACGCTCGTTTCACGGCTTTTCGCACGCAATTTCTCAAAAGGCGTCGCCAAGCGTTTGGCTGTCATATACTCCAAATGGGCGGTATCGATTTTGGCGTCTTTCACCGGCTCCTGCGGGTTGGCGTAAATATTCGTGCCGATCAAGGAAGCTTTGCGGTTGGCTACTTGCTGTTCGCGATCGAGCCATTTGGCTTGAATGTCGTCTGTCAGCCAGCCAGTCCGCTTCACTTCGGAATAGCCTCCTGCTTCCTGGATTTCCAAGAAATAGTTCCATGCTGCATCGACGTATTCGCGCGTTAGGCTTTCGATGTAATAGGATCCAGCTGCAACATCGGTGACGTGCGAAACATGGGATTCTTCTTTAATGACCAATTGTACATTGCGTGCGATGCGCCGGCTGGAACCAGTCGGAACTGTCAGGAAATCATGCGGATGCACAGTATGCCCGTCCGTTCCCGCAAGGACGGCGGAAAAAGTGGCATTGCCTGCCCGCAGCAAATTGACGTAAGGGTCCAGTTTGGAATACGAGCGCACCGACGTTTCCGTAAATATCGGGATGCGCGGCGCTTGTTTTCCGTAAGCGGAACAGAATGCCTGCCACAATACGCGGAATGCCCGTATTTTGGAAATTTCCTGGAAGAAATGCGTGTCGACTGCAAAACGGACCCAAAAGCTCTTCGCTGCTGATTCGAAATCCTGTTGGTCCAGCGCTTCGGCCATCATGCTAAGCGCCACACCAAGTTCATGGATGATCGTCCCGCCGGCGTTATGCGTCGGCAAAGTATCAATCAAGCCCGTCCGGACATTTTCTGGTGCCTGAATTGGCTCTTCCGTGAAAATGACGCCTTGTACTTTTGCCTGCTGTTCAGCTGGAAGCATATCGAACACCTTTAAAATGGGATCGTTATCTTCAGTCACCTTGAAATAAATCGGATAGCGGACAATCAAATCCGCAAGTTGTTCGAGCTGCGCTTCGGTCCAGTCGAATGGCTGCGCACCGGAATAGACGACCGCTTCATTTCCTCGTGACAGATCATCTTCTGTCACAGCCAAAAATTCCTCGGCATCATGCGCTGTGATTTCCTGCGCCACGATCCAGGAAGGACCGAACTTGCCGCTCTGCACAGCGGCTACTTGTGCTTCCACATCGGATACGGATCGCTCCAGCATGTCTTTCGTATAGAGGGGTTCGAGGGTGATGTCTTCAATGGTGCTGGTTTTCATCACCTTTTCAAAATCTTTTCCTTTCAGTGCAGCTTCTGCTGCTTGTTTCCATTCTTCGTATGTACGCTCAGGAAACTGAATGTTCTTCATCGATTCAATCGTCAAACTATTCCCTCCTCAAAGCTTTCTGTCTCCATTTTACCTGACGTTGCAAGTTACTGAAAGGAAAAAAAAGCTTGAAGTCCGAAGACTCCAAACTTTTCATCAATAAACTGGTGTATTGTCCTTGTTCATTTTTTCAAGGATTTCTTTAACGCGTGCCAAGAACTGCCCGCAAACGAGACCATCAAGAACACGGTGGTCGAGCGATAGGCATAAGTTCACCATATCACGTGCAGCGATCATTCCACCCTGCATGATGACTGGGCGCTTGACGATCGACTCGACTTGGATGATCGCAGCTTGCGGGTGGTTGATGATGCCCATCGATTGGACAGAACCGAACGACCCGGTGTTATTGACGGTGAACGTGCCGCCTTGCATATCTGCCGACTTCAACTTGCCTGTGCGCGCTTTTTGCGCCAGTTCGTTGATTTCGCGGCCGATGCCTTTGACGGATTTCTCGTCAGCATTTTTGATGACCGGAACGAACAAGGCGTTGTCTGAAGCGACCGCAATCGAGATGTTGATGTCTTTTTTCTGGATGATCTTGTCCCCTGCCCACATCGAGTTCATCATTGGGAACTCTTTCAATGCCTGGGAGATCGCTTTGACGAAGAATGCAAAATACGTGATGTTGAATCCTTCTTTTTTCTTGAAGTCGCCTTTGATGGAATCGCGGAATTGCGCAAGATCCGTCACGTCGACTTCGATCATCATCCAAGCATGCGGAGCTTCGTGCTTGCTCTTGAGCATATTCGCTGCAATCGCTTTGCGCACGCCGGTGACGGGGATTTCGATATCGCCAGGAGCCGATTCGATTGATTCTTCCTTAGCAGCTGGCGCTTTCGGTGTTTGTTGCGGCGCGTCTTGCTGAACAGGTTCTGCTGTTTCAGCCGCTTGTGGCGCTTGTGCAGTCTCGCTGCCAGCTTGAGGAATGTTGCCGCTGTCGATTAATTGCATCAAATCCTTGCGGGTGATGCGGCCTTCGTTTCCAGATCCTTCGACTTGGTTCAAGTCGATATCGTGATCTTGCGCGAGACGAAGAACGGCTGGTGAATAACGTGCTTTGCCACCCTGTGGTTTAGCCGGTTTTGACGAACCTTTTTCACCTTCGAGTTTTTTGGTCGGTGCGGCTCCTGCAGCTGGCATTTCATTGGCTTTTTCGCCTTCAGCTGGTTTTGCTTCTTCCACTGGGGCAGAATCTCCGCCTTCAGTTTCGATCGTGCAGACCACTTCGCCGACTTCCAATGTATCGCCTTCAGAAGCGATCAATTCCTTGATCGTCCCCGTAAAGGATGAAGGAACTTCTGCCGTTACTTTATCGGTATTGACTTCCGCCAACGGATCATACTTGTTTACATGGTCGCCTGGCTGGACGAGCCATTTTTCGATCGTGCCTTCTGTTACACTTTCGCCAAGTTGGGGCATCGTGATTTTTTCAATAGCCAAAGGGATTCCTCCTTTTCAATCTGTGATGCAAATTCATTTATAAGGTTTATGCGTTAACGGCCAGCTTCTCGGGCTTATGCCTGTCGAAGCTAAACGGCCATTTCCGCTTTTCTTCTGTCCAGCTCCGTTGCCCAGCCCCTCGAGGTCGCTTCGGTCCCGCCTGCACTGGCAAAAAGCGCCAGTGCTGACATGACCTCCAGCGCTTGTCGGGGCTAGATGGGCAACTCCGCTTTTCTTCTGTCTAGCTGCAATGGCCAGCTTCTCGGGTCATAAATCATTCTGGCTGTACGGCAAAAAGCGCCGCTTCGCCAGCCTGCTTTATGCCTGTCGAAGCTAAACGGCCATTTCCGCTTTTCTTCTTAAAACTCGGCTAGTTCTCTCATGGCTTTTTCTACTTTGTCCGGGTTGATCATGAAGAATTTCTCCATGGTCGGTGCGTATGGCATTGCCGGAATGTCCGGTCCTGCAAGGCGTTTGATCGGTGCGTCAAGGTCGAATAGGCAGTTTTCAGCGATGATTGCTGCCACTTCGCCGATGATGCTTCCTTCTTTATTGTCTTCAGTGACAAGCAGGACTTTGCCGGTCTTTTTCGCTGCTTCGATGATGCCTTCTTTATCCAATGGATAGATCGTACGCAGATCCAAGATGTGGACGGAGTAGCCATCTTCAGCTAGGCGTTCTGCTGCTTGCAACGCGAAATGGACAGCCAATCCATAGGTGATGACAGTGATGTCTTCGCCTTCGCGCTTGACGTCGGCTTTGCCGATTTCGATTGTGTAATCATCTTCCGGCACTTCGCCTTTGATTAGGCGATATGCGCGTTTGTGCTCGAAGAACATGACCGGATCTTCATCGCGGATCGCTGCTTTCAACAAGCCTTTGGCGTCATATGGTGTTGATGGGATGACGATTTTCAAGCCAGGCTGGTTGGCAAATACCGCTTCGACGGATTGCGAATGGTAAAGTGCGCCGTGGACGCCACCGCCAAATGGAGCACGGAAGACGATCGGGCAAGACCAGTCGTTATTAGAACGATAACGGATGCGCGAAGCTTCCGAAATGATCTGGTTGACTGCCGGCATGATGAAATCCGCAAACTGGAATTCAGCGATTGGGCGCAAGCCATACATGGCCGCCCCGATTCCAACGCCTGCGATAGCTGATTCAGCAAGCGGCGTGTCAACTACGCGGTCTTCGCCGAATTCATCGTAAAGCCCTTGTGTCGCTTTGAAGACGCCGCCTTTTTTCCCGACATCTTCCCCGAGTACGAAAACGTTTTCGTCACGCGCCATTTCTTCTTTCATGGCAAGCGTGATGGCATCGATATAACTCATAACTGCCATTATTCGTTTCCTCCTTCTTCTGCATAGACGTATTTCATTGCACTTTCTGCTGGTGCATATGCTGCGTTTTCTGCATAATCTGTCGCTTCGTTAACGAGCGCCATGATGCGGTCGTTGTTTTCTTTCAAATAAGCACCAAACAACAAGATCGGGTCTTTTTCTTTTTGTGCCGCGAGTTCGTCCGCTGAACGGTATTGGCGGTGGTCATCATCAGATGAGTGGGCTGTCATGCGTTCTGAAACCGTCTCGATCAAGCTCGGGCCCTCGCCGTTGCGTGCGCGGTCTGCTGCTTGTTTCACGTGTTTATATACCTCGATCGGGTCGTTTCCATCGATTGTAACACCCGGCATCCCATAGCTTGCTGCACGATCCGAAACGTTTTTGCTCGCCACTTGGCGCTCAAACGGCACAGAAATCGCATAGCGGTTGTTTTCAACCATTGTGATGACCGGCAGTTTATGTACACCGGCAAAGTTCAAGCCTTCATGGAAATCACCTTGGTTGGAAGAGCCTTCACCAAGCGTGTTGAATGTGATGAAATCCTTTTTCTTCATTTTCCCAGCAAGCGCAACACCTACTGCATGCGGAAGCTGAGTCGTTACAGGTGAAGAACCTGTCAGGATGCGGTTTTTCTTCTGCCCGAAATGCCCAGGCATCTGGCGTCCGCCGGAGTTTGGGTCTTCTGCTTTGGCAAATGCCGATAGCATCAGATCTTTCGGCGTCATGCCGAAATGAAGGACCACTCCGAGGTCGCGGTAATACGGTGCGACATAATCTTTCGTATTGTCGAGTGCGTAAGCCGCTCCGACCTGCGCTGCTTCCTGCCCTTGGCAAGAAATGACGAAAGGAATTTTCCCTGCACGGTTCAGGAGCCACATGCGCTCATCAACGCGGCGTGCCGTCAACATCGTTTCATATATTTTCAAGACATCTTCGTTCGTCAAACCTACTTCTTCGTGTTTCGTAGCCATTGAATTTCCTCCTTTAACTATGGATCGCTTTGCCGTCTACTGCTAGTGCCGCTTCGCCCATGACTTCTGAAAGCGTCGGGTGCGGGTGGATTGTCTCTGCAATTTCCCAAGGCGTTGCGTCAAGTACCATGGCAAGTCCGGCTTCTGAGATCATGTCCGTTACATGCGGCCCGATCATATGGACGCCAAGGATATCGTTTGTTTCTTTGTCTGCAATGATTTTCACGAAACCATCCGACTCTCCGTAGACCAGCGCTTTGCCGATCGCCTTGAATGAGAATTTTCCGGTTTTCACATCGTAGCCTTGCTCTTTTGCTTGGTCTTCCGTAATACCCACACTTGCCGCTTCGGGATTCGAATAGATGCAGCGTGACACAAGGTCGTAGTTGATGGCATGTGGCGCATTGCCTTTAATATGCTCAACCGCAGTAATGCCTTCGTGAGAAGCCACGTGAGCAAGTTGCATGCCGCCAATGACATCACCGATTGCGTAAATATGGGATTCTTTCGTCTGGAACGTGTTCTTCACTTGGATAAAGCCTTTTTCGACGAGAATATCCGTATTTTCAATCCCGATATTTTCGACATTGGCTTGGCGCCCGACCGACACGAGCATTTTTTCAGCACTGAATGTTTCGTTGCTGCCGTTGATTTCTGCTTGGATCGACACTTGGCCTTCGCCTTTTTCAACGGTTTCCGGCAAGACTTTCGCGCTAGTTGCGAATTTTACGCCTTTTTTCTTCAATAACTTCTGCATTTCTTTAGAAATGTCTTTGTCTTCAGTCGGCACGATACGGTCTGCGTATTCGAGAACCGTCACTTCGACGCCGAAATCGTTAAGCATTGAAGCCCATTCGATTCCGATGACGCCACCTCCGACGATCAAAATGGATTTTGGCAGTTCGGCCATCGCGAGTGCTTCTTCAGAACTCATGACCAACTCTCCATCGATATCAAGTCCCGGTAATGTCCGCGGGCGTGAACCGGTCGCGATGATGACATTATTCGGGATAAGCATTTCGTTTTCTTCCCCGTTGTTCATTTCAACTGAAATGGTCCCTGGGTTTGGCGAGAAGATCGATGGGCCGAGAATGCGGCCGATGCCTTCGTACACATCGATTTTGCCTTTTTTCATCAAGCCTTGTACACCTGCATGAAGCTGGTCGACGATTCCTTGTTTGCGCTGTTGCACACGTGAGAAATCGAGCGATACTTCACCGGTATTGACGCCAAAATCGGCAGCATGGTTTTTTGTCGTTGCATATACTTCTGCACTGCGGAGCAATGCTTTACTCGGGATGCAGCCTTGGTGCAGGCATGTACCGCCCAGTTTGCCCTTTTCGACAATCGCAGTTTTGAGGCCGAGCTGGGCTGAGCGGATTGCCGCTACATAGCCGCCCGTACCGCCGCCTAGAATGACGACATCGTAATTTTGAGCCATTGGGTATTCCTCCTTTGGAATGTTAACCGTTTGGATAGATTCGCGCTTGTTCTTCGCCGTCGAGAACCCGGCTAGCGCCTTCTGCGAGCGCTTGCAGTTCATTTTCTCCAGGATGGACCACGACATCGGCGATCCAGGAAATCCGGTCTGAAATCGCTTTAACGAAGTCTTTTCCATAAGCGAGGCCACCCGTTAAGATGATGGCATCGACTTGCCCTTTTAACACGGCGCTTGCAGAACCGATTTCCCGCGCGACTTGATAAGCCATCGCATCGTAAACCAACGCTGCTTCTTTATCGCCTTTTTGGATGCGTTTTTCGACCGTCACGGCATCATTCGTGCCAAGATAGCCAACTAATCCGCCTTGCCCGACTAGTTTTTTCATGATTTCGTGGCGGTAATATTGCCCGGAAAAACACAATTCGACCAAATCGCCCGCTGGAACGGTTCCTGCCCGCTCGGGGCTGAAAGGGCCGTCGCCATGCAAGCCGTTATTAACGTCGACAACTTTGCCATCTTCATGAACCCCGACCGTGATGCCGCCGCCCATATGTGTAACGATAAGGCGCAAGTCTTTATAAGCACGCCCTGTTTCTTTGGCGTAGCGTCTTGCAACTGCCTTTTGGTTCAAGGCATGAAAAATCGATTTTCGTTCAATCAATGAAAAGCCGGAAATGCGTGCGATTGGCGACAATTCATCGACAACGACAGGATCGACGATAAATGCCGGGATGTTGAGCCCTTCGGCAATTTCATGAGCGATAATGCCGCCGAGATTGGAAGCGTGTTGGCCAGAATAGCCTTCACGCAAGTCTTCTAGCATCGCTTCGTTGACAACGTAGGTACCGCCTTCGATCGGGCGCAGCAATCCGCCTCTTCCGCATACCGCCGAAAGTTTCGAGACATTCATGCCTTCCTCATCAAGCGCTTCTAATATAGTTTGTTTTCGAAATTGAAACTGGTCAATAATGGCAGGGAAATCCGCCAGCTCTTCTGTCGAGTGGCGGATAGTCTTTTCAAGGATCTGGACATCGTTGTCAAAAACGCCGATCTTTGTCGAAGTTGAGCCGGGGTTAATGACCAGAATTCGATTCAGCTGTTTTTGCACATCGATTCCTCCGTTTCTTCCTTCAATCTTAGCGTCTGCTTAAAATGTCATGGCCGTGGCCGTTGCGCAAGAATTGGCTTCTTGAGTTGCGTACGCGCTCAATACGCTCTTCCGCCATACGATCAGCTGCAATATAGCTTGGAATTCCGTCACGTTTGGCAATTTCAAAAATGCGTGTAATGCTGTCGTAGATCGTTTCGACGCGTTTCATCGCACGTTCGTTGTTGTAGCCGTAAAGCTCATCCGCTACGTTGATGACGCCGCCTGAGTTGATAACGAAGTCTGGTGCATAAACGATGCCGCGTGCTTCGAGCTCATCGCCGTGACGCTGTTCTTTCAATTGGTTATTGGCAGATCCTGCGACCACTTTCACTTTCAATTGTGGAATCGTCTCATCGTTGATGATGGCACCCATAGCACAAGGGGCGAAGATATCCGCCTCTACCGAATAGATTTCGTTTGGCTCGACAGCCGTAGCTCCGAATGCTTCAACAGCACGTTGAACCGCTTCTTTGTTGATGTCAGTGACAATTAATTTCGCGCCTTCTTTGTGCAAGTATTCGCATAGCGGGTAAGCAACGTTTCCGACGCCTTGTACTGCTATTGTTTTGCCTTCTAGTGAATCGTCGCCGTAAGCTTCCATAGCGGCCGCTTTCATGCCGATGTATGCGCCGTAAGCAGTCACTGGGGATGGGTTGCCTGATGAACCGAATGCCGGTGAGATACCTGTGACGAAATCTGTTTCTTCATGGATCATGTCCATGTCAGCAACAGTCGTTCCAACATCTTCAGCTGTGATGTAACGTCCGTTCAACCCTTGGATGAAACGGCCAAAAGCGCGGAACATTTCTTCGTTTTTGTCTTTCAATGGGTCGCCGATGATAACGGTTTTGCCGCCGCCAAGGTTGAGTCCGGCTGCAGCGTTTTTGTATGTCATGCCGCGGCCAAGGCGAATCGCGTCTTCAATCGCTTCTTCTTCTGTTTCGTAGTTCCACATGCGCGTGCCGCCAAGTGCTGGCCCAAGCGTTGTATCATGGATACAGATGATGGCTTTAAGTCCAGAGTTTTTATCTTGGCAAAATACCAATTGCTCGTAATCGTGTTCTTCCATCTTTTTGAAAATTTCCATAGTAAATTCCTCCTAATAGTGTAAGCTTTATAGTTTTTATAGATTCGGTTAGTAGCAGTCAATTAGCAAGGTTCCCCTTGGATACATGCTGCTTTTTATAAAGTCGCTGAGCGCAAGGCTAGAGCGAGGGAAAATAATTTACTTTCTGAACTGTCGGCGCGCGATGTCAACACGATCGGTGCTTTAGCACCCGCGATAATGCCACCGACTTTGGCTTTGGAAAAATAGACGAGCGATTTATAGAGGATGTTGCCGGCTTCGATATTCGGCACTAGCAAAATGTCTGCGTGCCCTGCCGTATCCCCTTCAATGCGTTTATGCTTTGCCGCTTCGACGGAGATTGCATTGTCCAAGGCGAGTGGCCCGTCAACGATGCAATCGGTGATCTGCCCGCGCTTGTTCATGGCGGTCAGTGCTGCAGCATCCAAGGTCGCCTGCATTGCAGGATTGACGATTTCTACCGCCGCCAGCGCCGCCACGATCGGCAATTCGACACCAGTTGCCCGCGCCACCTGGACGGCATTGCGGATAATCTGGGCTTTTTCCTGAAGCGACGGTTCGAGGTTCATGCCGGCGTCGGTGACGAAAATGAGCCGGTCATAGCCTTCGACTTCAAAAGCCGCCACGTGGGACAGTACCGAGCCTGTGCGAAGGCCGTAATCCGCGTTAAGTGCCGCTTTCATCAAAGTAGCGGTCGGAATATGCCCTTTCATCAAGACGCTGGCGTCATTCATGAAGACAGCCCTTACCGCTTCTTTAGCCGCTTGCTGAGGGCCATTCACATGATGGAGCGCCAGTTTTGGATGCCCTTTCAAATGCGGGAAATCAGCTGCGATTAATTGCTTCAATGTTGCTTCGTCATCGTATAGATGAAAGCTTGCGAGGTTTTGGTCGAGCGCTAATGAAATGGCTTCCATTACTGCGTGGTCAGCTGCTGCTGCAACTGCGACTGCATGCTCGTCCTGCAAGTCGATTTCATCGACGATGTTCTGCAAAGTGGTCATATCTATCACCTCATTCTTTTTAATTAAAACAGAAGAAAGCTTGAGATATAAGGGATGTAAGCGTTTTATTTGCAAAATACGGCAGTTCTCTTTGCAAATTCTTGCAAAACCTTGCAAAGAGTTGCAAAACCTTATAGTAGTCCGAATTTTTCCAATTTATAGTATAAAGTGCGCAAGGAAATCTGAAGCTGCTTGGCGGTTTTTGATTTGTTCCCTTTTGCCTCTTCGAGTGCACGATGAAGGATGCCGCGTTCAACCGTTTCCAACTGTTCTTGCAATGGCGCAGATGCCGGAATAATCACTTCGTTCTTCGCTTCTTTTGCCTTCAGCATATTCAGGGGGATATGCTCATCTGTCATCGTTTTGTCGTTCATTTGCATAAAGATCATCGAGCGGCTCAAAATGTTTTCCAGTTCCCTCACATTGCCTGGCCAATCGTACATTTTCAAAAATTGCAAAGCTTTCTCCGAAACATTTTCGACGTTGCGCCCGTATTCCTGGTTAAGCTTCAACAGCAGCCGGTCGACGATGCGCGGAATATCCTGTTTCCTGCTACGAAGCGGAGGAATCAAGATCGGCATGCGGTTCAGCCGGTAATACAAATCTTCACGGAAGGTCCCGTCAAGCAGCGCTTTTTCCATATTGGCATTGGTCGAAGCGATGACACGGACATTGACCGGGATCGGCTTGGTCCCGCCAATCCGCATCGTTTCGTGTTCTTGCAATACACGGAGCAATTTGCTTTGGATCTGCGGTGACAACTCCCCGATCTCATCGAGAAAGATGCTGCCGTTGTTCGCCTCTTCCAATAATCCTCGCTTCGCTCCCGTCCGGTGTTCAATCGTCGCACCTTCTTCGTAGCCGAACAGTTCGGCATCGAGCTGCTCACTCGACACCGCAGCGCAATTGACGCGGACAAATTTATTGAATTGGCGCTCGCTGGCGCTGTGGATCGCATGGGCGAATAATTCTTTGCCCGTTCCAGACTCCCCGCGCAGCAGCACCGTCACAAGCGTCTGTGCAGCTAGTTTCGCTTGCTGCAGCGATAATTGCATTTCAGGGGATAAGCCGATGATGTCGTCGAATGTATATTTCGACTCAAGCGTCCGGATGATGCTTCTCGCCCGGTCCAGCTCTTTCATGAGAGAGCGAATTTCTGTCGTGTCATGGATGACCCCGACACTCCCCTTCAGCTGATTGTCGACGATAATCGGTGCCACATTGACGATGACTTCCCGCTTGGCCGGGCCGACTTTCAAATTAACGCCACGCACGGGCTTTCGGGTTTGCAAGGCTTTAAAGTGCATGCTTTCGCCTTCCGAAATGTCTGCAGATGCTGGGCGGCCGATCACTTGCTCCATCTCAAGACCCGTGATTCTTGTATAGGCCGGATTGACAAGCAGGCCATTGCCTTTTTCGTCCACCACCGAAATGGCATCGTCGCTGGATTGGATGATTGCTTGCAGCATTGTCTGGATTTCTTTCAAGTCGGTAATTTCCTCAGCAAGCGAAACCACTTCCGTGATGTCCTTGAACACCGCGAAGGCACCGATTAATTCGCCGGTTTCATCGATCATCGGGAAACGGCTCGTGACGATTTTCGATCCGTCTTTCAGTTCAAGCTCCCGATTCAATTCCGTCCTGCCCGTCTCGATGATCCTCGGTAATTCGCTCATCGAAATCAATTCGTGGATATGGCGCCCGATGGCTTCATCCTGCTTGACCGAAAGCATGCGTGCGGCACTGCGGTTGATGAAATTGATGTGGTTATCCAGATCAATGCCGACCATACCTTCATCGATTGAATTAAAAATGATCGATCCTTTATGGCTCTCGTTGCTCAGTCGATTGATGTAATGCTCTTTTTCATCCATCAGGCGGACAAAGATGTTCGCGACGCTGCCTGGAATAATGACGGTCCGAGGGGGATAATAGCGGCGCAGCCGCTGCGTCAAGTCGTCGTCGCCGGTTACATTAAAGACGATGTCGACCGTTTTCGGCAACTCGCGATAATCGGTGCCGGTGGCAATGTGGAATTTTTCAGCTTGTTTTAACGCTGGTGCATCCTCGTGAATATCTGCGACACCTTCGACGTGAAACCATCCAGATTCGACGAGCAACTTTAATATCGCGGACCCGCCAATCCCTCCGCCAATAATGATCACTTTTTGCAATTCTCTTCAAACCTTTCTGTCCCGATTCGTGCAATGAGCTGCACACATATTTCTAGCCTACCGCAGGGGACAATTCTTGACAACTTTGAGTGGATTGGAAACAATGGAACATGAAGGATGTGGAATAGATGGGACGATTGATTGCATTTATCATTTTGCTCATTCCCGGCGTCATGGCCGCTTACGGCATCAAATTAATGCGGGATACCCTTTTTAATAAATTGCTCGAGCCGTATCCGGCTCTTTGGATGCAATTCACGCTCGGGACGCTTTTTACAGTAATCGGCATCGGTTTCTTTGCTGGTTTCCTATTGAACCGCGACCGTAAAAAAGGCAATGTGTCTGAACGGTTCCAAAAGCGATAAATGACTGCAGGCATTTGAACAAATTAAAAAGAACGCCAGGGACTAAAATTCCTGGCGTTCTTTTTCGTTGTTACGGTTGTAATTTGGTGGTTTCCTGCGCCCATACAGCTTTTACGCGCGCAGGATAGTCTGTGATGATCCCTTTGACCGAAGGGTGAAGTTTACGCAGAATGCGTTCATGTCCTGATATGCCATATAGCCGCACCTGTTTACCCATTCCGGCAATCGGTTCGATCCATTTTGGCTTATGGAACCTCTTATGGAAGTGGAAGCTGTCGAGCCACTGGCAATTCTCCAGCTCGTTCCACTGCACGGCGCGTTTCAAGATCCACGCTATCTCAATATGCGGCATCAAACTTTTCATCTTTTTAAGAAGTTCCGCATCAAAAGAAGAGAGATGCACATCTTCCGCCCCTTCCAACAACGCGCAGACAATCTCAGCACCCTCGGGATGCCTAGAAACCGATGACTTCAACTCGATATTTAGCGGAATGCCTTTCTTTTTCGCCCAGTCGATCACTTCAAAGGCCAGTGGAATCGAATGGCGCCCAAAACGCTTGAACCTTTTGCGGATCGATAACGACTTCAGCGATTCGTACGGCATTTTATGAATATCCGCTTGAGTGCCCGCCAATCGCTTTAATTGATCGTCATGGTAAACGATCGCGATGCCATCCCGTGTCATCTGGATATCAAGCTCGATGCCGACTTGCAATTGATGCGCCAATTCAAATGCTTGCCATGTATTTTCAAGCGCATGCCCCGAGGCCCCGCGATGCGCATAAATTTCAATTTCAGACATAGCTTCCTCCCCTTTTCTGGATAGGACCTAGCTTTAATAATTTATTTTATCATCTCATGAACTAGCTGCAAGTGTGGGGCTTTCTTGTGGGCGTTTTTTGATTTTTCTATATAACCTTATGTAGTTTAATACATTTATTACTGATGCGCTGTCGCGCAAAAAAAACCGAAGCCATTCACAGGCGACGGTCGGTAACTATGATTATTCGTTTGTGCCAAGGCTGTCGACGATCATGGCGATGAATTCGGAATTGGACGGCTTCGACTGGAGGTGCGATTCACTATAGCCGAACACGCTAGCAATATGCGCGACGGACTCGCTGCGCACCCATACTTGCCCGATGGCATGGCGGATCGATCTTTCCACCCGCGCCGCCGTCGTATCGAATTTCAAGGCGATTTTCGGGTACAGCTCTTTTGTCACTTTGCCAAGTGCGGAAGGTTCATCAACGACGATTGATACGGCCGCTTTCAAATACATATAGCCTTTCAAATGTGGCGGCACGCCGATGTCTTTCAATCTCAAGGTGATGAGCTCGTCTTTTGTCACCATGCCGCTCTTCGCTGTTTGGTCTCCGTTTTTCATAATGTGGTTAATCTGGACGACCAGTCGCTCGGTTTCGAACGGCTTCATGATAAAATAGGAAGCCCCGTAGTCAGCCGCTTGGCTCATGATCGACTCCTGGCCGAATGCCGAAAGCATGATGACGTGGATCTTGCTCATTCGCTCATCGGAACGCAGAACATCAAGCACGGCAATCCCATCGAGATACGGCATGATGATGTCGAGAAGCAAAATATCCGCTTCGGTCTGTTCCAGGATGCCGATGCATTCCCTGCCATCGTACGCAACGCCCACCACTTCCATATTTGGCTGCGATTCAAGAAACTCAGTCATCAACTCCACGAGCTCACGGTTGTCATCGGCAATGGCGATTTTGATTTTCTCCATAATTTTCTCTCCTAAAATACAGGCTCCGGTCCCTTATTTCATCAACAGCTTCCGGTCCCTCGCCAAAGTCAGCAATTCGTCAGCATGCTGCAAGGTCAATTCGGTGATTTCCGCCCCTGACAGCATGCGGCTCATTTCTTCAGTGCGTTTGCGCCCTGCCAGTTCTTTCACCGATGTAGTCGTGCGGTCTTTCGATACTTTTTTCTCAATAAACAAATGCTGGTCTGCCATGGCGGCGACTTGCGGCAAATGGGAAATGCACAGCACTTGGGAATGACGGGCGATGGCAGCAATTTTCTCGGCAATTGCCTGCGCCACGCGTCCGCTGACTCCTGTATCGACTTCATCGAAAATGATCGATGTGATACCTTGGTGTTTGGAAAAAATTGTCTTCAGCGCGAGCATCATACGCGACAATTCACCGCCTGAAGCGACTTTCGTCAGCGGCTTCAAAGGTTCCCCGACATTCGTTGAGATATGGAATGCGATGCTGTCCTGGCCGAAACGGTCGAACTTTCCTTTTGGCAGCAAGTTGAATTGCACCGAAAATGAAGCTTTGCCCATATGGAGCTCTTTTAGCTGCTCCATGATGGCTTTCGACAATTTGGCAGCCGCCTGCTTTCTTAGCATCGTCAGTTCTTCCGCTTCGATGCGCAAATCCTCAGTCAATTCCTTTAATTTCTCCTGATCGAGGCGCAGACGCTGGTCGCGGTTTAGCAATTTATCGAGTTCGTCCGCTTGCTCTTCCTGATACAATAGCATGTCTTCGACCGATGCGCCGTATTTGCGTTTCAAGGATTGCAATAATGCCAGGCGCTGTTCGATTTCGTTGAGACGCTCCGGGTCGAATTCCAATTGATCCAGTATGCGCTTGATTTCCGTCGACGTGTCCTGAAGCTGATAAAACGCCCCTGCAACCGATTCCGACGCTTCCTGGAATTGTTCATCGACCGCGGCTGCGTGTTCCAGTTCGCTCATCGCATTGCCGACCCAATCCAGCCCTTTCGACTCCCCTTGAATCGCTTCATGGGCTTGTGAAATCGACTCGAAGATTTTGGTGAAATTCTGCAGTCGTTTGCGTTCTTCCAGCAAAGTTTCTTCTTCCCCCGGCACGAGCTGGGCTTCTTCGATTTCACGCAATTGGAATGTCAATAAGTCGATGCGCTGTGCGATTTGCTGCTCGTTTTCATTATAGCTGGCAAATTCACGTTTCAATTTCGTATATTTATCAAATGTATGGCTATAGCCTTCTTTGGCTTTGGTCAATAATTTCCCGGCAAATTGATCCAATAGATGAAGATGCTGCTTTTCATCCATCAACTCCTGCGTCTCGTGCTGGCCGTGGATGTCGATCAACGCAGCCCCCACTTCGCGCAAAATGGAAATGGTCACGAGTTTGCCGTTGATGCGGCAGACGTTCTTGCCTTTGCCGTTCAGCTCGCGGCGCAGCAAAACATCGCCGTCGCTCGCCTGGATCCCGAAATCATCCAGTTTTTTATGCACCGGATGCTTTTCGCTTTCGATGTGGAACAAGCCTTCAATCTCAGCTTTTTGGGCCCCGTGGCGAATGAATTCCTGGCTTCCTCGCCCTCCGGCTAGTAAGTGCACGGCATCGATGATGATCGATTTCCCGGCACCGGTTTCCCCTGTCAAAACTGTCATGCCTTCTGTAAAACTGACCGATAATGTATCGATAATCGCAAAATTGCGGATATCCAATTCTCGCAGCATATACATCCACCTCTTTAATTAAAGCATTTCAATCAAACGCTGTTTCAGCACTTCGCGGTGTTCCACGTCACGGCAAATGATTAAACACGTATCATCCCCGCAAATGGTCCCTAAAATTTCTTCCCAATCCAAATGGTCGATCAACGAACCGATCGCATGGGCATTGCCCGGCAAGGTTTTCATGACCAAAAAATGACTGGCCCCATCGATGCTGACGAACGCATCGGTGAGCGCACGGTGCAGTTTTTGCATTGGGTTAAAGCGCTGGTCCGCCGGCAAGCTGTATTTATAGCGCCCATCCTGCAATGGGACTTTCACCAAATGCAGTTCCTTGATATCGCGAGAAACGGTCGCTTGCGTCACTTCATAGCCCGCAGCTTTCAATAAGTCGACCAAATCATCTTGCGTTTCGATTTCGCGATTTGAAATCAAGTCGCGGATTTTGATATGACGTTGTCCTTTATTCATGGTGCTCCCCCTTGAGTGAATAATTATTCCATATACTTTATATCGTACATCTAAACCACTTTGAAAACAAGGAAACTTCCTGCCCCACTAGAACTATTTACCCCTTATGGGCAAGCTTCACTCATTTTCAACAGCAAGACAGAAAAAAAGGGCAGGGAATGAATTCCCCTGCCCGGTTAATCGGATTGTGCGTGTTTTTCCTTGAATGCAGAATGGGCACGCTCCACCGTTTGAGCGAACGAATGCGCATCCGGCAATTCACTTTTTGTTGCCTGTTCATTGGAAATAAGATGGAATAAAAACTCGATATTGCCTTCACCGCCGGTAATCGGCGAATGGGTCATGGCCTTGACTTCGAAACCGCAATCGACCGCATAAGCAGCTACTTTTTGCAGCACTTCCTGATGCACTTTCGGATCGCGGACGATGCCTTTTTTGCCGACTTTCTCGCGCCCTGCCTCAAACTGCGGCTTAACGAGTGCGATGCAATCGCCTCCCGGGACCAAAATGGTCTTCAGCACCGGCAGGATAATGCGCAAAGAAATGAAGGAAACGTCAATGGTCGCCACTTCCGGCAAGCCTTCCTGAAAATCTTCAGGTTTCGAATGGCGGAAGTTGGTGCGTTCCATGACGGTGACGCGTGGGTCTTGCCGGATCTTCCAAGCTAGCTGGTTATAGCCGACATCGAGCGCATAACCATGGCGGGCACCGTTTTGCAATGCACAATCGGTGAATCCCCCGGTCGATGAACCGATATCGAGCATCATTTTGCCTTCCACCGCAACATCGAATTCAGCGAGCGCTTTTTCCAGTTTCAAGCCTCCGCGGCTGACATAACGCAGATCGTTGCCCTTTTTTTCAAGCGGCGCATCTTCAGGGATTTTTTCGCCGGGTTTCTCGAGGCGTTCAGTTCCTGAGAAAATCACCCCGGCCATGATGGCGCGCTTGGCTTTTTCACGTGTTTCGCAAATGCCCCGCTCGACTAGCAGGACATCCACCCGTTCTTTTTTCACTTTATTCATAGAGCGTTCGACCGCTCCTGCTGTTGTGAATTTTGCTTCACGCGTGTTTTCACCTTTTTGACCACTTCGTCGCTGTTGAGATGGATTTCGTCCATCAACTCGGCCACATCACCGTGTTCAACAAAGAGATCCGGAATGCCCATGCGGTCGATGACAGCTCCTTCGTGGCCGTTGTCATGCGCGTATTCGAGTACCGCGCTCCCGAAACCGCCTTGCAAGACCGCTTCCTCGATTGTCAGAACCGGCACTTTACGGCCGAAAATCGATGCGAGCATTTCTTCGTCCAGTGGCTTGATGAAGCGTGAGTTGACGACTTCCACTTGGATTCCTTCTTCGCGCAATTGCTCAGCAGCATGCAGCGCCATCGGAATCGTCGTGCCGAATGCCAAAATGACGGCATCCTTTCCTTTTTCCAACACTTCCCAGCTTCCAATTGGGATAGCTTTCAGTTCATCGTCCATCGGTACTCCGAGGCCGTTGCCGCGCGGATAGCGCAACGCAATCGGTCCGCCATTGTAATCGATTGCCGTTTTCACCATATGCTGCCCTTCGTTTTCGTCTTTTGGCATCATCAAGACCATGTTCGGGAGATGGCGCAAGAAGGCGATATCGAAGACGCCTTGATGCGTTTCGCCATCCGCCCCGACAAGGCCCGAACGGTCGATACCGATAAAGACATTCAAGTTCTGGCGGCAAATATCGTGGACGACTTGGTCATACGCACGCTGCAGGAATGTCGAATAAATGGCCAGGAATGGCTTCATTCCTTGCGTTGCAAGTCCCGCAGCCATCGTGGTCGCATGCTGCTCAGCGATGCCCACGTCAAACATGCGCTCAGGAAACTCAGAGGCAAACCCTTCCAATTTAGAGCCGACAGGCATTGCCGGCGTAATGGCAACGATGCGCTCATCGGTACGGGCAAGCTTGCGAGTGGTTTCAGCGATCAAGCCGCTCCATGAAGGAGCAGTGGATGAAGATTTCACTAAATCGCCCGTTTCCATTTTATAGGGCCCAATTCCGTGCCACGTGCCGATTTTATCCTGTTCAGCCGGCAAATAGCCTTTGCCTTTTTTCGTGATGACGTGAAGCAGGACAGGGCCTTTTGTTTTTTTCGCATATTCCAGGTTGTCTTCAAGCTCCTCGAGGTCATGCCCGTCAATCGGGCCGAGGTATGTGAATCCGAGTTCTTCGAAGAACATGCCGGAAACGACCAAATATTTCAGGCTATCTTTGACGCGCTCTGCCGTAGAAGCGAGCTTGCCGCCGACTGCCGGCACTTTTTTCAGCAAGTATTCAAGATCGTCTTTGACTTTATTGTATTTTCCGGCTGTCCGCATGCGCCCAAGTACGCTATGGAGCGCCCCGACGTTCGGTGCGATCGACATTTCATTATCGTTGAGGATAACGGTCATATCGGTTTGTGCGTGCCCGATATGGTTTAGCGCCTCAAATGCCATGCCGCCAGTCAATGCGCCATCGCCGATGATCGGAATGACGTAATTATTGTCTTTTTTAATATCGCGCGCTGCCGCCATGCCCATTGCCGCAGACAACGAAGTGGAACTGTGACCGGTCTCCCAGACATCGTGATCGCTTTCGTTGCGTTTCGGGAATCCGCACAGGCCTTTGAATTTACGCAGCGTCTCGAATTGATCTGCACGCCCCGTCAAAATTTTATGGACATAGGACTGATGCCCGACGTCCCAGATCAGTTTGTCGTCTGGGCTATCGAAGACACGGTGAAGCGCAATCGTCAATTCCACTACGCCGAGGTTCGGGCCGATATGGCCACCGGTTTTCGAAAGATTTTCTATGAGAAATCGACGGATATCTTCACTTAAGAGCTCCAACTGCTCTGGATTCAGCTCTTTTAGGAAAGATGGACCAGTTATCGAATGAAGATCCATTTGCCATCACACACCTTTTTTCTATATTTTCCTGTATTGTTGTCTCCCCATATTATAGCAAGACAGGGCAAATGTACAAACAAGAGCCCTATTTTCAGCTTTTTCGCTGGACGATCAGCTCAGTCAATTCTTTCAATAGCTGCTGTTCACCAGGCAGTTCCGCAAGCGCATCAAGCGCTTGTTGTGCGTGGTAATCCAGTTTTTCTTTCGCTTTCGGCAAGGTCAATATGCCGGGATACGTGCTTTTATCGCTCGTTTCATCCTTACCGGCTGTTTTTCCGAGCTCCTCGGAAGTGCCTGTTACATCCAAGATATCATCCTGGATCTGGAAGGCCAATCCGAGATGGCGGCCGAATGTTGAAAGCGCCACCAATTGCTCGGAACTGGCTCCTGCCAGGATGGCTCCCGAAATGATGCTATAGGTCAATAAAGCGCCTGTCTTCAATAAATGCACTTGCTCCAATTGTTCCAAGCCCAGCTGCTTTTCTTCCCCTTCAATATCGAGAACCTGGCCGCCGACCATGCCTTCTGCACCAGCCGCTGTCGACAATAAGTCGATGAGCCGCACTTTGTCTTCTGCAGACACATCTTCGAGCCGTGCCAAGATACCGAAGCTGAAGGTCAACAAGGCATCTCCCGCTAAAATGGCGACTGCCTCCCCGAACACTTTATGGTTGGTCGGCATGCCGCGCCGCATATCGTCATTATCCATGCTCGGCAAATCATCATGGATCAAGGAATATGTATGGATCATTTCGATTGCAGCTGCCACTTTCAAGGCATCCGGGTGGGCTGCCCCTTGTTCATGCATGGTCGCGAGCACAAGCATCGGTCGGATGCGCTTGCCTCCTGCTTGCAATGAATAATGCATCGATTCTTTCAAGGATTCCGGAACGGCCAATGCCCTGATCAACTCCGCCATCTCCTGCTGGATGACCGGTTCATAATGGGTTCTGAATTGTTTTAAGTTCATTGCGCATTTCCTTCCCCTTCGATTTCAGCAGGCACTTCTTTTCCATCTTTCATCATCGTCACCAGCTGGGTTTCGGCATTCTTCAATTTATCGTGGCACAGCTTCGATAACTCCATGCCTTTTTGGTAAAGCGTCAGCGCTTCTTCGAGCGGCACATCGCCTTGTTCGAGCAGCTTGACGATTTCCTCCAACTGCTCCATTGCATCGTTGAACATCATGTTATTTTCTGCCATTTAGTCGCGCTCCTTATCTTTTGGGTTGATCGCTTCGATGACGGTTTCGACTTCCCCGTCTTTCAATGAAAGGCTCAGCCGGTCGCCGAGCTTCAACTGTTCCACTGATTTCACCACTTTGCCTTCTTTGAACGGAATCGCATAGCCCCTGTCCATGATCTTCAAAGGGCTGAGCGCATCCAGTGTCCGGATCGCAGACTTTAATTGCTGGTCCCGCTGCCGGAAAACTTGGGTGATGCGCTGGTCGAGCCGGTCTCCGAGACTGGCTAAATCGCGTTCAGCCTGGCGGATGCGGTCAGACGGGTTGCGATTTTCCAATTGGCGTGAAAGCATGGCCAACCGGTCGCTTGAACGCCTGGCCGTCAACACGGTCTCACGCTGCAGCGCATCCGTTGCCCGTTCGATGCGTTCGATGAAAGGGCGGTAGAGCCGGTCCGGGTATGCCATCGGATAGGAATTTTGCAGCTGCGTCAGACGGATGCGCCGTTGTTCCAAATCATTCGACAGGAGCCGGAACATCACTTGGCGCTGCCCCATGACCCGTTCGAGCAGTTCGATGCGGCTCGGCACTGCAAGCTCTGCCGCAGCTGTCGGGGTGGCTGCGCGCAAATCGGCCACAAAATCGGCGATCGTCGTATCGGTTTCGTGACCCACCGCCGAGATGACCGGAATGCGCGAATCATAAATCGCCCGTGCCACTGCTTCTTCGTTGAATGCCCATAAGTCTTCGATCGATCCGCCGCCGCGCCCGACAATCAAGACGTCGCTATCTGTACGGTTCGCTTGCTGGATGGATTGGACGATCGATTGGACGGCTCCCTGGCCTTGCACCAGTGCCGGAAACAGCACGATTCGAGCAAGCGGGTAACGGCGCCTGAGCGTCGTGATGATGTCGCGCACCGCTGCCCCGGTCTGTGCCGTAATGACTGCGACTTTTTCAGGGTATTCAGGCAGCTGCTGTTTATGCGCAGCATTGAATAAGCCTTCTTTGCTGAGCTTTTCTTTCAACTGTTCAAATGCCAAATAATAATCGCCGATGCCGTCAGGCTGCATCGACTGGGCATATAATTGGTATTGTCCCGATGCTTCATACACGGAGATATCCCCACGGATCAAGACGGTCATGCCGCTTTCCGGACGGAATTTCATCGATTTCGCCTTCGCTGAGAACATGACAGCCGGCATGCGTGCTTTCTGGTCTTTCAACGTGAAATAGATATGCCCGCTTGTATGGATTTTTACGTTCGACAGCTCCCCTTTTACGTAGACATCACGCAAATGGGGGTCGGCATCGAATTTCTTTTTTATGTATTTCGTTAACGCTGCAACACTTAAGTACGGGTCGGTCGCCAAAATGTCAACCCCTGTCTATAGAAAGTAAAAAGCTGTCTTTCTTTCGAAAAACAGCTCTATTTGCTATTCATTTTACACGCTTTCGGCAGCTTTGTCTTTCGATAATCCTTTTTCAGCCGACAGCAATGTATTTTCCATCAGCATTGCGATGGTCATCGGCCCAACGCCGCCCGGTACAGGCGTGATGAAGCTGGCTCGTTCGCGCACCGCCTCGAAATCGACGTCGCCGCACAGCTTGCCGTTTTCGTCACGGTTCATGCCGACATCGATGACGACTGCTCCTTCTTTGATATGGTCTGCCCCGATGAACTTCGCACGGCCGATTGCCGCAATGATGATGTCCGCCTGCTGGGTCATCGCTTTCAAATCCGGTGTTTTCGAATGGCAATAGGTCACGGTCGCATCTTTTTGCAGCAACAGTTGGCCGACCGGCTTTCCGACGATATTGCTGCGGCCAATGACGACGGCATGCTTGCCTGCAGGATCGATGCCGTAATGCTCAAGGAGCACCATCACCCCATGGGGCGTACATGGCAAAAAGGTGTCCTTGCCGATCATCAAATTGCCGACAGAAATCGGGTGGAAGCCATCGACGTCCTTTTCGGGAGCGATTGCCGTGATGATCTTGAATTCATCGATCTGGGCAGGAAGCGGCAATTGCACCAAAATGCCGTGTATGTCCGGGTCGTTATTCAATTCATCAATTTTCTCGAGCAGTTCTTGCTCGGTCAGTGAAGCAGGGTATAAATGAAGATCCGAACGCATGCCCAATGATTCACATGTTTTCTTTTTGTTTTTGACATAAGTTTGCGAAGCGGAATCATCGCCCACTAAAACGACCGACAGGCCAGGGGTGATTCCGTTTGTTTTCAGTTTCTCTACACGTTGTTGCACTCGCTCTTTAATTTTCAGGCTTACGGCTTTTCCATCAATCAATTCAGCAGTCACGTAGATTCCTCCAATGATTAGTTCGCAGTTTGGTCAGTGAATTTCGAAAGAACGCCGTTGACGAAACGGCTTGATTTATCGTCCCCGAAGGTCTTGCTCAATTCGATCGCTTCGTTCAAAACGACGCGGCTTGGCGCATCATCCATATATTCAAGTTCGAAAACAGCCATGCGCAAAATGGTGCGTTCTACCTTCGGCAAGCGCTCAAGCGACCAATTTTCCAAATGGCCTTTTAGTTTTTCATCGATTTCCTGTTGCTTGCTATTGGTGCCTTCTACTAGCAGTTTATAGAACTGGTCGGTTTCCCCTTCCATGACATGTTCCATCGCTTCTTCAATCGTCAATTCGGTTCCATCGAGCTGGAATAGCGTCTGAAGCGCTTTTTCCCGTGCTTCGTGTCGTTTCATCATAATTCCGGTCTCCTTTTTCAAGCTGATTATCCCCCCATTATACAGGTAATCGCGCGGAACTTCCAAGTTTGAAATGTTCCAACAAATCACCGCTGGCGCAGCGCATCCATAAAAAAGAAGGCTGGCCGACACATGCATCAGCATGTCCGGGCAGCCTGCTTATCAGTCCACTTGGGGATTGTCGAAATGTATACCGGTAATGTGCACATTCACTTCCTGCGTCTGCAGCGAAGTCATGGTCTCCAAGGTCTGGCGGACTTGTTCCTGAATTTTCTTGGCGGTATTCGGGATCGATACGCCATAATCGATAACGCAATATACGTCGATCGCCAGGCCTTCGTCCGATAGTTCGGTTTTGATGCCTTTGCCATGGACTTTTTTGCCCAAACGTTCAACGACGCCTGAAGCAAAATTGCCGCGCATGCTGGCAACGCCTTCGATATCAGTCGCAGCGATGCTGGCAATGATTTCCAACACTTCCGAGGCAACTTCGATATTCCCGAGATCCTGAGCACCGGGTGATTTCATTTTTACATATGGGATTACTTTTTCTGCCATTTGAATGTTCCTCCTCAGGAGCCCATTACATCGTATTTTTCCAGGAATTTCGTATTGAAGTCCCCGGATTTGAACACCTCATGGTCCATGAGGCGAAGATGGAATGGAATGGTCGTGAAGACGCCTTCCACTACGAATTCGTCCAGCGCGCGCTTCATCTTGGCCACGGCCTCTTCGCGTGTATCGGCGAATGTGATGAGCTTAGCCACCATTGAATCGTAATAAGGCGGGATCGTATAACCTGAATACATCGCTGAATCGACGCGTACGCCCATGCCGCCTGGCGGCAAGTACATATCCACACGCCCTGCAGAAGGCATGAAGTTTTTCAGCGGATTTTCGGCGTTGATGCGGCATTCGATGGACCAGCCTTTGAACGTAACGTCTTCCTGTTTATAGGCGAGGGTCTCGCCGGAAGCGACTTTCAACTGCTGCTGGATCAAATCGATGCCCGTGATCATTTCGGTGACCGGATGTTCCACTTGGATGCGTGTGTTCATTTCCATAAAGTAGAATTTCTGGTTTTCTACATCAAAGATGAACTCGACCGTCCCAGCGCCACGGTAATTGACCGCTTGCGCCGCTTTTACGGCCGCTTCGCCCATTTCTGCTCTCAGTTCAGCTGATAAAGCAGGAGACGGCGCTTCTTCGACAAGTTTTTGCATGCGGCGCTGGATCGAGCAATCACGTTCGCCGAGATGGATGGCATTGCCATGCGAATCGGCTAACACCTGGATTTCGATATGGCGGAAATCCTCAATGAATTTTTCGATGTAGACACCTGGGTTGCCGAATGCTGCCGCTGCTTCTTTTTGCGTCATATTCAAGCCTTTGACAAAATCTTCGCGCGTTCTCGCCACGCGGATCCCTTTGCCGCCACCGCCTGCCGTCGCTTTGATGATGACCGGGAAACCGATCTTCTCGGCGATTTCCAAGCCTTCCTCTTCGCTTCCGACAATTCCTGTAGAGCCTGGAACGACCGGTACGTTTGCTTGGCGCATCGTTTCACGGGCTACATCTTTTGTGCCCATTTTCGAAATCGCTGCTGCTGTCGGGCCGATGAACATGATGTCGCACGCTTCGCATAATTCAGCAAAGCTCGAGTTTTCGGCAAGAAAGCCATAACCCGGATGAATGCCGTCGCAATTCGTCAGTTTTGCGACGCTGATGATATTGGAAAAGTTCAAATAGCTGTCTTTTGATAGTTTCGGCCCGATGCAATAAGCTTCATCGGCTAGTTCAACATGGAGCGCTTCTTTATCCGCTTCTGAATAAACCGCTACGGTTTGGATATCGAGCTCTTTGCAGGCGCGAATGATCCGAACGGCGATTTCCCCGCGGTTGGCAATCAATACTTTTTTCATCATCGTCAGCCCCCCTTAGTTTGCTTTTACGAGGAACAAAGGCTGACCGTATTCGACCAATTGGCCATCTTTGACTAGGATCTCAGCGATTTCCCCATCCACTTCTGCTTCGATTTCGTTAAAAAGCTTCATCGCTTCAACGATGCAAACGACTTGGTCTGCAGAAACTTTCGTTCCGACAGCTACATAAGCATCTTCTTCCGGTGATGGCGATTGGTAGAAAGTGCCGACCATCGGAGACAGGATTTTGTGCAAATCTTCGTTTGACGCGTTGCCAGTTTCAGGCGCTTCCGTTTGCACCGGCTGTTCTGTCGGTGCAGCTTCAGCTGCTTCAACTTGTTTTGGAGCTGCTGGTGCAGGTGCCTGTGCAGGCTCTTCAACAGCTTTTGACTTTACGGCTGCTGATTGTGAAGGGTTGGATGAGTTTTTCTTCATCTTCACTTTGACTCCGTCGAATTCATAGCTGAACTCGTCGATGGATGACTGATCCACCAATTTGATGATTTCGCGAATTTCTTGGATTTTCATATAATACCTACTCCCCTGTTATGTATTTAATTTTAGCTACTCCACCATTTTAGACTTTTTTGAATCATTTTGAAATAGCAAGGCCGACATTTTAAAAAAAGGCCCCTTAAAAGAGGCCTTTCCTACTTATTGCGCACGCGAGACGTATGAAGAATCGGTCGTATTGATGATTAGTTTATCCCCTTGGTTGATGAAGAATGGCACCTGGACAGAAAGCCCTGTTGTCAGAATCGCCGGTTTCGATCCGCCGCTTGCTGTGTCTCCTTTGATGCCTGGATCTGTTTCAGCCACTTCCAAGACAACTGTGTTCGGCAATTCGACGCCCAGCACTTCGCCGTGGTATTGGATGACTTGTACATCCATGTTTTCCTGCAGGAATTTCAACTCATAGGCGATGCTCTTTTCCGGCAATTCGATCTGGTCGTAAGTTTCTGTATCCATGAATGCGTGCATATCGCCATTCGAATACAAATACTGCATTTTACGGTTATCGATTTGCGCTTTCGCGACTTTTTCACCGGCGCGGAATGTTTTTTCATTGACCGCTCCCGTGCGCAAGTTACGGAGCTTCGAACGGACGAATGCCGCACCTTTGCCCGGTTTGACGTGCTGGAATTCCATCACGCGCCAAATATCGTTATCCACTTCGATGGTCAATCCTGTTTTAAAATCGTTTACTGAAATCATAGTAATAGTTCCTCCGTTTGTTATAAAATGCGAAGCTCTTTTGAAGAATGCGTCAAGCGCTCATTCCCCGTTTCGGTAATCAGTATATCATCTTCTATGCGCACTCCGCCAATTCCCGGCAAATAGATGCCCGGTTCAACTGTGACAGCCATTCCGGGTTCAAGTACAGTTTCCGAACGGAACGACAGCCCTGGCCCTTCGTGGACCTCGAGACCAATGCCGTGGCCGGTTGAATGCCCGAACGCTTCCTCGTAGCCTTTTGACTTGATGTAATCGCGTGCGATGGCATCCGCTTCGATTCCCGTCATGCCCGGCTTGATTTTCTCCAGCGCCAGCACTTGTGAATCCAAGACCACTTGATATATTTCCTTAAGCTTGTCAGACGGTTCGCCGACTGCCACCGTGCGCGTGATGTCCGATACATAGCCATTGTACAAGGCGCCGAAATCGAGCGTGATCAAGTCGCCTTGTTCGATTTTCTTATTGGATGCTACGCCATGCGGCAATGCCGAGCGCAAGCCCGATGCGACGATGATGTCGAACGAAGAAGAAGTTGCGCCTTGTGAACGCATGAAGAATTCCAGTTCATTCGAAACTTCCAGTTCTGTCATTCCCGCCTTGATGTAAGAGCAGATGTGTTCGAACGCATCGTCAGCAATCTTGGCTGCCGCTTTCAGCACTTCTAGTTCTTCAGGAGATTTCACCATGCGCAGCTTTTCGATCAGCCCGCTGACCGGTTCGAGCGTAGCAGATAATTTTTCCTGATACTGCGAATATGTGGCAAAGGTCATATAATCCTGTTCGAATGCCAATCGCTCGACTGCCGCTTCCTTAGCGATGCGTGCCACTTCGTCAAGCAAGCCTTTTTGCGCTTGGACCACTTTGAATTCCTTAACTTGCTCCCCTGCCTGTTCCGTGTATCGGAAATCGGTAATGAACCAAGCATCATTCGGCGTGATGAGCGCAAGCCCAGCCGTTCCGGTGAAGCCTGTAATAAAACGAAGATTGTACGGATTTGTCACCAGCAGGGAATCCAGTTCCCGCTTTTGCATTTGTTCGCGCAGTTTCATCAATTTCATCAGTTTCATCCTTTCTGTTGTCGAAGCAAGAGCGACTGGAGCCCCAGCCGATAGACGTCCTTGCCGAAGCCGGCGATTTGCCCGATGGCTACCGGCGCGATATGGGAATGGTGGCGGAACTCTTCACGTGCATGGATATTGGAAATATGTACTTCAACGACCGGCACTTGGACCGATGCGATGGCGTCGCGTATCGCGATGCTCGTATGCGTATAGGCACCGGCATTTAGAACGATGCCGGAAATGGCATCATCGTCAGCACCGTGGATCCAGTCGATCAGTTCGCCTTCGTGATTGGACTGCCGGCAGATCAGCTCAAAGCCTTCACTTTCTGCGAAATCCGCCAGTTCCTGCTCCAGCTCCTGCAATGTAAAGCTTCCGTACGCTTGTTTTTCGCGTTTGCCGAGACGGTTTAAATTGGGACCGTTCAACACCAGGACTCTCATGCCCTTGCACCCCTTTCTTGGCTTTCCTTTTCCATTTTAGCATACGATCAATTCGCGGCAAGCCAGAAGACGGGCTTAAGAGCAGACATAAAAAAAGCGGAAGCCTATTTTGGCTTCCGCTTTTTGTCACTGGAGGATATGGCTCCGGCTATATGAAGTTTTTTGTTACAGTCCGCATTTCAATTGGGCTGCACAGTTCGTGCATGTATTGCATCCGCCCATTTCTTCCACTGTCCCTTTACGGCAGACAGGGCAGGTATTGCCTACTTCCGATCCGATCGTGACATTGGTCGAGCGCAAGTCTTGGATCGTGTCGATCAAGACTACCGGGCGCTTGCCAGTGTCTTCTTCCTTGTGGTCTTCTTCGAAAGTATTGTCTTCAGCTTTTAATGTCAGCACTTGTGAATCACGGCTGCCGTCGACGTAGACTGTGCCGCCTTTGGCACCGCCTTTGTAGAGACGCTCATAAACGCCTTCAACCTGTTCGACGGTATAGCCCTTCGGTGCGTTGACCGTTTTTGAGATCGAGGAATCGATCCAGCGCTGGATGATGCACTGGACATCGGCATGTGCTTCAGGTGCGAGGTCCATTGACGTGATGAACGCCTGCGGCAAATTCTCTTCATCTGCGTCCGGGTTGTTCTTCAAGTATTCACGGACGATATCCGCTTTTACTTCGATGAATTTCCCGAGGCGCCCGCTGCGGTAATAAGTAAATGAATAATATGGTTCCAAGCCTGTCGATACGCCAACCATCGTGCCAGTCGAGCCTGTCGGCGCAACCGTCAATAGATGGGAGTTGCGGATCCCTTTGTCGAGCACCGCTTGGCGGATTTCTTCCGGCATCCCTTGCATAAAGCCGGTTTCGGTAAATGCACGGCGCAAGTTCTCCGTTTCTGCATCTGTTTCGCCGACTAAGAACGGGAAGCTGCCGCGTTCTTCAGCGAGCTCTGTAGAAGCTTCATAAGCTGCGACTGCAATCGTCTTGAAGATCTCATCGACCAGCTCGTTGCCTTCTGGAGAGCCGTATTCACGGTCCGAATAGATGAGCAAATCGGCAAGGCCCATGACGCCAAGCCCTACACGGCGTTCGCCGAGTGCCTGGATGCGGTTTTCTTCCAGGAAATAAGGAGTTGCATCGATGACGTTGTCTTGCATGCGCACGCCGACGCGGACCGTTTCTTTGAGGGCTTCAAAATCGACTTGCTTCGTTTTCGGATCAGCAAAGCGTGCCAAGTTGACAGCCGCCAAGTTGCACACGGAATAAGGCGCAAGCGGTTGTTCACCGCACGGGTTCGTCGCTACGACTTTTTGACCGTATGCAGTGGCATTCGTTTTTTCATTGGCATTATCGATGAAGAAGATGCCGGGTTCTGCGGAATAGGTCGCGCATACATTGATCAAGTTCCATAATTCGCGTGCTTTGATCACGCGGTATGTGCGGACTTTATGGCCCATTTTTTCCCAATCGCGGACATCGCCGATCTTATGCCATTCTTCGTTATAGACCGCCATCTCTTCTTTTGAATAAGATTCAACTGCCGGGAAGCGTAATTCGAAATCTTCGTCTTTTTCGACTGCTTCCATGAAGTCTTTCGTCAAGGTGACAGAAATATTCGCACCAGTGAGGAATTCTTCATTATGAACAGAGAATGTGCCGCCGTCGCGCAGTTTCGTTTCTGCATCGCGCATGATTTTTTCGTTGAATCCGCCCATGCCCGGAATGGTCCGGTAGTTGAGCAAGCCTTGGTACATCGCTTCTTCCTGCTCAGTTAAAGGTTTGAATTTCAATTTATCGTTCGCCAGGCGTTTGATCGTTTCGTCTTCTGTGTTTTCGATCAAATAACGCAAAATACGCGGGTTTTGCATTTTGGAAATGATGAATTCCGCAATATCCGGATGCCAGTCAGCAAGCATGATCATCTGGGCGCCGCGGCGTGAACCGCCTTGTTCGACCAGATGCGTCAGTTTCGCGATATCGTCAAGCCACGATACAGAACCGGATGATTTGCCGTTGACGCCACGAGCGAGTGTATTGCGCGGGCGAAGAGTCGATCCGTTCGTCCCGACACCGCCTCCGCGGCTCATGATTTCCATCACTTGCTTGCGATGGTCTGAGATGCCTTCGCGCGAATCGGCGACAAATGGCATGACGTAGCAGTTGAAATACGTGACATCGGTGTCAGCGCCTGCTCCGTACAGCACACGGCCAGCCGGGACGAAATTCAAGTTGACGAGCTGCTCGTAGAATTTCGTGAACCATTCGCTTTGTTTTTCAGGGGTTTTCTCGACTGCAGAAAGGCCAGTGGCATTGCGTTTGGCGATTTGCTCGTAAAATACTTCGAGCGGTTTTTCGATAACATCGATCGGCCGGTTGACGATGCCTTGTTCTACTTCTTCAGGGTTGTCAATGGCGCTGCGGTAATCTTCTTCGATCCACACGCGTGCTTTGTTCGCATCTTGGTCGATCGAGACGATATATCCGAGGCCGCGTGCTGGGAATTTCGGGTCTTCTTTGACCGTCAACACGACGAAATCGCCCGGCTTCAATGTGCTTTTGCTCGTGTCCTTGAAGGAATAGCGGTCGATCATGACCAGGCGGGATACGCCTTTATGGGTTTTCTTCATGTCCTTCGTTACCGCGTGGACTTGCGGGAAAGCTTCAATGTCTTTGTTCAGGGACTCGACGTTTAATGTATATTCGGATTGTGTGGCGGAAACCATTTGACAAATCCTCCTTTATATTATATGGAGTTAACACTATATATAGTATTATTACAATTCCCATGATACTATATATTGAAACTCACTCGCAATGACATTTTTCTGATGGAAAATTCGACTCGGCAGATAACCGAGCAATGACAAGGGTTTCGCGATTTGGCTTTTGTTAAAATGAGACGAAAGACACGTATGTTCGCATAAATCAGCGCAAAAATCGATGTAATTTCCTGTTGAAAGCACTTGACAACTGAAAGTCCAGCTGCAGCACGCTTCCTGCCCGCAGGCTTCACAGGATTGCCTCTGATTTGCCCCGATTACTGTAACATAGCCATTGAATATCCGTCACCTTATCTCTTATAATGAGTAAGTATAGAAAGGGGCAAGAACAGTGGAATTATTGTATATCACATTGGGTGTCGTCATCGCCATCCTCATTTTTGCGGTCGTCTCCTTCCTCCGCATCCGCAAAGCGGTCACCGATCTCAACCAGGAAGAATTTATCCAAGGCTACCGAAAAGCGCAGCTCATCGATGTCCGGGAACCTAAAGATTTCGCAGCCGGCCATATCCTCGGGGCGCGCAACATCCCGCAATCGCAATTGCGTCAGCGCTACAAGGAAATCCGCGCCGACAAACCGGTCTATCTGTACGACCAGAACGGGGCAAGAAGCGGACGCGTTGCATTGTTCCTGAAGAAAAAAGGCTATGAGCAATTGTTCCAATTGCAGGGCGGCTTCAAAAAATGGACAGGCAAAATCAAATCCAAATAATCAAAAACCCCGGAAGCAAATGCTTCCGGGGTTTTTTTATGTCACTCGCTGTCTGTCGGTTTCTGGTAACGAAGAACCGGCTTGCGGGCTGCTTTCGTTTCATCCAGCCGGTTAATGACCGTCGTATGCGGCGCATTTTGGACGATCTCCGGATTTTCTTCCACTTCACGAGCAATCTGAATCATTGCATCGATAAAGTCATCCAGCGTTTCTTTCGATTCCGTCTCGGTCGGCTCGATCATCATGCCTTCTTCCACATTAAGCGGGAAGTAAATCGTCGGCGGATGGTAACCGAAGTCGAGCAGGCGCTTCGCCATGTCGAGCGTTCTGACGCCGAGTTTCTTCTGGCGGCGGCCGCTCAACACAAACTCATGCTTGCAATGGCGGTCGTACGGCAAATCGAAATGAGGCGCGAGCCTTCTCATCATATAGTTGGCGTTCAATACGGCATATTCAGTGACTTTCTTCAAGCCGTCCGGCCCCATTGTGCGGATATACGTATAGGCACGGACATTGATGCCGAAGTTGCCATAGAACGGCTTGACGCGTCCGATGGATTCAGGGCGGTCGTAATCGAATGTATAGCCTTCATCGGTCTTGATGAGGATCGGCTTCGGCAAATACGGGATCAGGTCCGCTTGGACGCCAACCGGGCCAGATCCTGGGCCGCCGCCGCCGTGCGGGCCTGTGAAGGTTTTGTGCAAGTTCAAATGGACAACGTCAAAGCCCATGTCGCCAGGGCGTGCTTTTGACATGACGGCGTTCAAGTTCGCCCCGTCGTAGTAAAGCTTGCCGCCGACTTTGTGGATGATCGATGCCATTTCAAGGATATCTTCTTCAAAAAGGCCGAGCGTGTTCGGGTTTGTCAGCATGAGTGCCGCGGTGTCGTCGCCGACTACGCGCTTCAAGTCTTCTAAATCGACTAGGCCGTGCTCGTTCGATTTAACAGTCACTGTCTCGAATCCAGCGACTGTCGCAGAAGCTGGGTTCGTTCCGTGAGCAGAATCCGGCACGATGACTTTCGTGCGGTTGAAATCACCGTTCGCTTCGTGGAAAGCACGGATCATCATAAGACCCGTCCATTCACCGTGTGCCCCGGCAGCCGGCTGAAGTGTCACTTCATCCATGCCGGTAATTTCCTTCAAGTGTTCCTGAAGGTCATACATCAATTCCATCGCGCCTTGGACAGTCGATTCTTCCTGCAGCGGGTGGATGTTCGCGAATCCAGAGTAACGGGCAACGGATTCATTGATTTTCGGGTTGTATTTCATCGTGCACGAGCCGAGCGGATAGAATCCGGAATCGACACCGTGGTTGCGTTTTGATAGCGCCGTGTAATGACGCATAATGTCGAGTTCCGAGACTTCCGGCAATTCCGCAAACTCTTCGCGTACTAGCTCTTGGCCGAGCAATTCAGTCAAGTCTACTTCCGGCACATCAAGTTCCGGCAGGCTGTAGCCGACACGGCCTTGTTTGGTCATTTCAAAAATGAGTGGCTGGTTGTCTTTATGCATGGGAAGCCTCCGTTTCTCGCACGAATGCATCGATTTCCTGTACAAACGCGTCGATTTCTTCTTTAGAACGCTGCTCAGTGACCGCAATCAGCATATGCCCTTGCAACTCGTCATAGCTCAAGCCGAGATCATAGCCGCCGATCATGCCTTTTTCAAACAAAGCCGCATTCAATTCCTTGACCGATGAGCCGACTTTGACGGCAATTTCATTGAAATGGGCGCCATCGAATGCGATCTCGAATCCGGATTTCTTCAACTGTTGCTTCATGTAATGGGTCTTGGTAATGTTCTGCACGGCGATTTCCTTCGTGCCTTCCTTGCCGAGCGCCGTCATGGCAACAGATGCCGCCAGAGCGTTCAATGCTTGGTTCGAGCAAATATTCGATGTCGCTTTGTCGCGGCGGATATGCTGTTCGCGCGCTTGCAAAGTCAAGACGAATCCGCGGCGTCCTTCATCGTCTGTCGTTTCGCCGACAAGGCGTCCTGGAACTTTGCGCATCAATTTCTGCGTTACAGCGAAATAGCCGCAATGAGGCCCGCCGAACGCTTCAGGAATGCCGAACGGCTGTGCATCGCCGACGGTAATATCTGCGCCGAATTTTCCTGGAGGCGTAAGTGCGCCGAGTGCCAGAGGGTTGGACGATACCGTGAACAAAGCGCCTGCTTCGTGGACGATCGGTTCGATTTCTCTTAAGTTCTCGACTTGACCGAAAAAGTTCGGGTATTGGACCATGACGGTCGCGGTGTTTTCATCGATCATTTCTTTCAAGGCGTCTATATCCGTGCGGCCGTCTTTGAGCGGAATTTCCACAACATCGATTGACTGTCCGAGTGCATAAGTGCGGACAACGTCTCTCGACTCCGGATGGACAGCACGGGAAACAAGGATTTTCTTGCGGCGCGTCTGACCGGCTGCGAGCATGCCTGCTTCTGCGAGCGCTGTTCCGCCGTCGTACATGGAAGAGTTCGCAATATCCATGCCGGTGAGTTCAGCGATCATCGTCTGGAATTCGAAGATCGCCTGCAATTCCCCTTGGGAGATTTCCGGCTGGTAAGGCGTATAGGCTGTGTAAAATTCAGAACGGGAGATGACGTGATCGACAACGATCGGTTTGTAATGGTCATAGACACCCGCGCCGAGGAAAGAGGCATACCGGACAGAATCTGCGTTCTTGCCGGCGAGCTGTGCCAATTCTTTCGTCAAGGCCGATTCGGATTTTGCAGGCTTGATGTTATATTCACCTTTAAAGCGTACTTTTTCAGGAATGTCCGAAAACAATTCGTCGATCGATTGGACGCCAATCGTCTCGAGCATGTCTTTTTCATCTTGGGAAGTCATTGGTAGATAGCGATGTTTCATCGTGTGCAGTCCCCTTCTTTATTCGGATTATTTAGAGCGTTTATAAAATGGCGCTGCGATAATTTTTGCTTTAAGCCGCTTATTGCGGATTTCGACATCCACTTCCGTGCCCAGCTCATTATGCTTAGCATCCAGCAAAGCCAGCCCGATATTCTTCTTCAATGTCGGCGACTGTGTACCGGTCGTGACTTCGCCGATTTTCTCATCGTCTTTATACACTGCATAGCCATGGCGCGGGATGCCCTTGTCGATCATTTCGATGCCGACGGATTTGCGGGGTACCCCAGCTTCTTTTTGATCCACTAAAGCCTGTTTTCCGATAAAGTCGGAGTCTTTTTTCAATTTGACGGCAAATCCGATGCCTGCTTCAAGCGGTGTGATGTCTTTCGACAATTCTTGCCCGTAAAGCGCAAGGCCCGCTTCAAAACGCAGCGTATCGCGTGCACCGAGTCCTGCCGGCACGACGCCTTCCGATTCACCTGTTTCCAAGATCCGGTCCCATAGAGCCGTAACGGCTTCTGGGCTACCGTAGATTTCAAACCCATCTTCACCTGTGTAGCCGGTGCGCGACACCAATACTTGCTGCCCAGCGACTTCTACTTGGTCCTTGAAGCGGAACGGGCGGATCGCCGATAAATCTTCTTCCGTCAACGCAGCCAATACTTTTTCAGCCAGCGGCCCTTGCAGCGCCAACAAGCCAAAACGTTCTGAGGCATTATCAAGTTCGACTTCGCCTTCGCGATGTTTTTGCATCCATTCGAAATCCTTGTCGATATTCGATGCATTGACCACCAGCAAATAGCGCTCATCTTCGAGTTTGTAGACGAGCAAATCATCGATCGTGCCACCATCTTCATAACACATCGCCGTGTATTGCGCCTGGCCGTCCTGAAGCTTCGATACATCATTGGTCAGCAATTTCTGTAAATAAGACAAGCTGTCCGGGCCCGAGACGAATATCTCGCCCATATGGGAAACATCAAACAACCCCGCTTTAGTGCGGACTGCTTCATGCTCGTCCTTGATGGAAGAAAATTGCACCGGCAATTCCCATCCGCCGAAATCGATCGTTTTGCCGCCGTAGCGTGCATACGAGTCAAACAAAGGTGTTCGCTTCAATTGTCCCAATCTCTTTCCCTCCTGTTTTCAAAGCACACAAAAGAGGACAGAAAATCCCCTTTACAATAAAAGGGAATTCTCTGTCCTGGCACCTGAAAGTTTACCGTAACGGCTTTCCTCATCGGTAGCTGCACATCGTCAGCATTCTCCAGAGATGCGTCCTGTACGAGTCTTTTTGCCTGAGAGATTCATGATTTAATCATTTGCTCCTTCGGCGACGCCAATGCGTTCTCTCCCCGTACAATCATCCGCCCAAATCAATGTTGAATTGGTCCATCCCGCTATACAGAATAGTATAACTTCGACTACATCCTAACATTGAAACGACGAAAGCGCAATCTTTTTTACCTTAACGCTTCAAACACGAATGTTTCGTTATTATGCGTGCTGATCATTCGTTTTCAGGCGTTTAACTTGAAATGCAGCATATTGGGTAATCTGCCGCAGCGTGCGGTGCTCGGTCCGGATGGTGATATGCGCCGTCCGCTTGTAATCACGGTAACGTGATTTGTGGAGCGCTTCGATTTCCTCGCGCGTCGAGCGCCTGACGATCGGGCGGTTCGGGTCTTTATGGATGCGCCGCCAAATTTCCTTGAACGGTGCATCCAGGAATAACACGAGCCCTGTCTGGCGCATGAGGCGCTGGTTCACTTTACGCATTGTGACACCGCCGCCGGTAGAAATGATGCAATGATCCTGTTGCAAATTTTGCAAAAATTCCGTTTCGAGATTCCTGAAATATTCTTCGCCAAAACGCTCGAAGATTTCCGGTATCGTCATGCCCATTTGACGGACAATTTCTTTGTCCATGTCATAATAGGGCATCTTCAATAAAAAACTTAGCCTCCTGCCGACCGCACTTTTGCCGCAGCCCATAAAACCGATCAAATATATTCTGTTCATTGTTCCCACCCGTACTACCCTACTCAGGGATTTTATTTTGCCCAATTTCCATCAGTAGTTGTATAGTAGCATTTCTATGAACATTTTCCAAACCATCATAAGTTTGATATTCAATCGTATAAAGCAGCACCATATGGGATAACAGCGCCAATGCGGACAGAAAGAACACGAGGGACAGCGGATAGACAGCGCCGGATTGGCTAATCAGGAAGCGAGAGCGCATAATCGGCCTCCTCTTTTGCGCCGCTTTGGAACTCCAGCTGGATGGTCAAACGCTTGTCTTCTAGCTGAAAAAAACTGTTTTTCACATCGGTTAGCATGATTTCATGACCTAGCTGGTCTTTTCGCTTGCGCACAACGCTGCCATACAATTCGATATCGTAAACAACCCCTTCACGAACAATACGCACACCTTTTCCATCGCGCATGATGTAAATTTGTTCGCTGCCATCCAGATACTGCTGCAGCTCCAGCGCAAACAGCCGGAACTCCGTTGCACCAGAATCCAGATTCACCAGGAAATGTGAGCTGAATAAATAAAACATCGCGGCAAGCGGCAGCATGATCGACAATGCCATTAACTCCAACAAGCTGTCGAGAAACGTAAACCCGTTTGACGACCGGATGTTCACTCGATGCATAAACGCACCTGCTTTCCTTGAAAATCCACATACTCAACACAATGGCCATCAGCTTGCCAGGAATACAAGATGCCGTTTACTGAGCGCTGGCCTTCAATACTGCCTGTAGCGGCAATGGTTTTTGCCGCTTCGTGCAAGGTCTCATAAGCGGCGAGGCGCTCTTTTTTCAGTTCGAGCCTCACTTGCATATCATGGACGAGCGGCAGGAGCGAACCGAAGACTAGAAATACCATAAACAGGCTGAGCATCGTTTCCGCCATGGAGATGCCCTTGTCATTTTGAAACCACCACGCGCCCTTTTCCAAGATGGACCGTCACCGTCCTTTCACCGCTGCTGGTCGAAAAGCGCAAGGTGCCTGGCTGGTGGATTGAGCCATTAGATAAGAAGTCTATTCTGCTCAGATTGCTGGATGCGTTTAAGGTAATCGACTCCGGCATGGACCTGACATACCCAGCGCGGGTCACGCCATACATCACTTCATAACCTGGCTTGTGGTCCCTGAAAACCAAAATTACGGATGTGCCGAGTGAATAGCTCTGGCTTTGGGCATAATGGATGTCTTGTTCCAGCAACGCAAAAAACCGGTCTTCTTCGCGCTTTTTTTCGAGCGGCGCAGCGGAAGCTACAACCAGCGAAGCGCTTATGCCGACTGCCATCAATACGAGCAGCATTTCAATTAAGGTAAAGCCTGAACTGCTTTTTAGGATGCTTTTGATGAGCTCACCACGCCGTCAACTGAAATATTGATCACTTCTCCGTTCGGGCAGCTCGTTTCCCCTGTTTTCAAATAGCCTTCGGAAACCAAGTCCGCCATCACCGGCACCGCTTTTTTATCCATTCGGTAGGATTCCACTTGGCCCTGGACCATCTGGACGAATGCCTTGCAGCCTTTTTCATCAACAGCCGAAGTCTGTTTCGAGACATTCGGGATGGCGATGGCGATCAATACCGTAATGATCAACATGACAATCAGCATTTCGATGAGCGTAAAGCCCCGTTGGTTTTTTAATCGTTTCATCGTATTCCTCCTTATATCGTATGGACGAGATTATACATCGGCAAGAGAATCGCCAAATAGGCGGCGACAATACAAACGGCAATCAGCACAAAGAAACTGGGCTGGATGATTTTCAATGAACGCTGGGCTTGCAGTTCAATTCTGTCGAGCAACACTTCACTATACAGCACCAATTCTTTCCCGAGCATGCCGGTTGCTTCCCCGTGGCGGATGAATGCCGCCATATCGTTCGCTGCAAATGCATGGCGGTCCACAGCAACGGACAGCGCGATACCGGTTTTGACTTCGTCGTGAAGCGATTCAGCAATCTGGCTGATGATGGAGTGATGGCGCTGCTTGCGCAGAAGGATTAGCGCTTCCTGCAAGGAAATTCCGCTATGCAAAAGCGTGCCAAGCTCCCTAGAAGCGAGCTGCGACCAATAAAGCCGCATAACTGGCCCGATAACCGGCAGCTTGATCAATAACGCCATTTGGCGCTCGGCAGGCTGTCGTTTAAGGTGTTCACGAAAGCCAAGAACCAGTAACGCAGCAGCCGTGAAAACAGCGATCGCTATGTCCGGAATGCGCAGCAAATAAACCGGAACCCCCGCACCTTCTTCGCCGTGCTGCAGCGAAGATATTAAAGCGGTCAGATTGGGCACATAATTGGTCCTGAAAAATAAGAACAAAGCGGCGGTAAGAATCAATAGTGAAACAGGATAGACGAGGATGTTGCGAAGTTTCTTCTGCACTTCTTCAGTCCGCTTGAATCCGGCAGCGATGCCTTGAATCGCTTCGCTGAGCTTGCCATGGAACTCGGCAATCTCGACCGGGAACAGCACGCGCTCGCGGAACCCGAGAAACTTCAGCACTTCAGCAGCATTGCCGCCGCCCTTCAAGATTCGGTCCATGCCTGCAAGTGCTTCATCTACACGTTCTGTGTGCATCGGCAAAAGAAGCGTCATGGCGACGGGAAACAAATAGCCTTCCGACATCAACGCCGAAAGCCTGGTCAAAAACTGGGCGCGCTCGCGAAACGGCAAGCGCCTAGAACTCGAAACCGGAATGAAGCGCACCGATCCTCACCCCTTCCCGGATCTGCCCACCAAACGATAAGTGCTCCGGCAGTTGATACTCTTGTTGCTGTCTCGCTGAACGGATGGCGTCCGCTAAACTTGAATCGCACAGAATTTCATATAACGCACGATGCTTCGTCTCGAGCTGCTGCAAGTCCTCGTACATCGGCACAATTTTCTGGGCCGCGATGCCGATAAGCGTCTGCAGCATGTCTTCATATGGAATCCCCAGGTCATGGAGCCTGTGAAGACAGCCGACCGAATGCCTGGCATGGATCGTCGAAAACACCAAATGCCCTGTCAAGGCGGCCCTGACGGCTATTTCAGCAGTTTCGGCATCCCTGATTTCACCGATCATGATGATGTCGGGATCATGCCTTAAAATCGCCTTCAAGCCAGTCGCATAATTCATTCCCGACTTTTCGTTCACTTGAATTTGAAGAAAAGCAGGGTTTTGGCGCTCGACTGGATCTTCGAGCGTGATGACATTGCGATTGAGCCGTTCGGAACAGTGGCGCAGAAGAGAATACAAAGTGGTGGATTTGCCACAACCGGTCGGGCCCGTCAGCAGCATCAAGCCCTGCCGTTCGCCGGCAAGTTTCTCGAGCAGCCTGGCCGAGTCGCGGAATGCCGCCAATTCATCAAGAAATAACGCTGTGCTGTCTGGAATGACACGGATGACGATGCTTTCTTTCGTCATCACGGATGGCAATGTGGAAATTCGGAAATGGTGGGTATGGCCATTCATCTGGAGATGGAATGAGCCGGTTTGGGGTTTTCGTTTTTCGCTCATGTCCAAAAGGGAGAGGTATTTGAAGTAAGCAATCATGCGATCGCCTAAATCGAAGGGGATTTTCGCCACCGGCTTGAAATGGTTGTACGTCCGGTAGGTAATGCTGTAATCGCGGGGTTCTGGCCTGATGTGGATATCGGTGGTTTTTTCTTCTACGGCGGAATACAATAGGTCGAAGCATCGGCGTTCAATGATATCTTGCATAGTCACCTCCTGTCCGGGTCTGCGAGCGGAGGCTGCCTCTCCGTTCCCCATTAGTATAAGCACACAGATGGCCTTTGAATATCGAAAATACCAAAATAATTATTTGAACGCCTCAAAGCCCTAAAATCCAGGCTTTCAGGGCAGGTACCTATAGCTTTAGACCGCTTTATGGATACACCTACACCGCTTTGTCACAAACTAGCCCGAAGTCCTTGTTTACACATAGACTCGTCTTCCTATATAATGAATAGGAGATTATTGTATTGTGGCAAAGGAGGGATTACCCATGGATAATATGTTTAAATTAATGGGATGGTGGACTGGAATCTTTGCAATTTTATTTTATGTCGGCGATATGGTAGAAGTATCATTGTTGATGGTTGCCAATACCGGCTTCTTCGTTCTTCTTGGATACTTAAACATTTCTGAACGCATGTACATGTATATTTTTGGAGCCTATCTGACAGTCTTTTTCGTTGGCTTTACTTATTACTCTACGTTCATCCACGTCCCAGGAGCAGGTCATTAATAGAAATTGAATGTGAACGCAAAAAAACGGCCATCTCGGCCG
>NZ_JAPEHT010000039.1 GCF_028823615.1 Planococcus sp. A6 | reverse complement strand
TTTGACTGGTGAGTCGGATGCAGTAAATAAACAGACTGAAAGACTATCGAGCGATACTGTGCTTGGCGATCGTTCCAATATGGCATTTGCAGGAACTGCTGTTGCAGCCGGATCGGGGTTTGGGGTTGTCATTGCAACAGGAGGGGATACTGAACTCGGAAAAATCAGCAGCGCGATGGAATCGGTCGAGAAATTACAGACCCCCTTATTAAAGCAGACCGCTCAATTCGGAAAAGTGATATCAGTGATTATTGTACTGAGTGCAATCGGCATGTTTTTCATTGGTTATTGGATCCATGACTATGCCACCGCTGAGTTATTACTGGCAATCATCGGCTTGACCGTAGCCGCCATTCCAGAAGGATTGCCGGCGATATTATCCATTATTTTAGCTTTGGGTGTCCAAACGATGGCTGGGAAGAATGCTATTGTACGGAACTTGCCGTCAGTCGAAACTTTAGGGGCCGTTACGGTAATATGCTCAGACAAAACAGGGACTTTGACTAAAAATGAAATGACGGCGACTTCTGTTATTCTGGCAGATGAAGAAATCAATGTTAGTGGGGTCGGTTATTCACCCGAAGGAATGTTAAAGAAAAACGGAGATGGCATTCGTTTAGCTGATCATCCTCGCTTGGCAAAGTTTTTAGCCTGTGTGAAAACGGTTAATGATGCGCATTTGGTCAAAGGGAAAAAAGGGAAATGGTCAATCAGTGGGGGTGCGACGGAAGGCTGCCTGTTGACGCTTGCAGAGAAAGCGGATGACGAAGTAGAGAAGTTGCCGGTGATTATGAAGATTCCGTTTGATTCTTCTTATAAATACATGGCTGCTTTGGTTGAAGATCGGGGAACTAAATGGATTTATGCAAAGGGAGCCCCTGAAAAGCTACTGGATATGATACAAAGCGAAGAAAGGGATGAATGGGAGGCGAAGATAGCCTCACATGCAAAACGCGGAGAACGTCTTTTAGGAGCTGCTGTTAAGCAAGTCGATTACACAGTGGAAGTCATAAATCATGAAGATATGAAGTGCGGGTTTGAGTTTCTGGGCATGGCTGGCATCATTGATCCTCCGCGCGAAGAAGTGATCGATTCAATTGCCCAATGCAAAAAAGCCGGAATTCGTGTCAAGATGATCACTGGAGATCATAAAGACACAGCTGTGGCGATTGGAGCCAAGCTTGGAATCGGCGATGGGGTCAAGGCGCTTGAAGGCAGGGAGTTGGATGGTTTAAACGCACAACAGTTGGAGGCTACAGCCTTGGAATATGATATTTTCGCGCGTACCAGCCCGACAAATAAATTGCAATTGGTTAAAGCTCTTCAAGCCAAGGGGCAAGTGTGCGCAATGACCGGTGATGGGGTCAATGATGCACCGGCTTTGAAACGAGCTGATATCGGCATTGCGATGGGAATCAAAGGAACAGAAGTATCGAAAGAAGCGGCAGAGATGGTGCTGGTTGATGATAATTTCAGCACGATTGTCAATGCAGTGAAGGAAGGGCGGCGCGTCTATGACAATTTGAAAAAGACCATCCTGTTCATATTGCCGACAAACGTATCCGAAGGGCTGCTCATTTTTATTAGCATTCTATTTGGCACTACAATTCCGCTCACTGCTGTACAGATTTTGTGGGTCAACATGATTACGGCTGTGACGATTTCCTTAGCGATTGCATTTGAGAAGCTCGAGCCGGGTACGATGGAGCGGCCACCCCGGAAAGCCAATAGCCCGTTGCTCAGTGGCTATTATGTTTTCCGCATCGCTTTTGCATCGACGATTATTGGAGGGGGCATTCTATGGATGAACAGCATGCTGGAAGCCAGAAATTATGATCAAGGCATCTTGCAGACCATGACTCTACAGGCACTGGTCATCTCACAGCTATTTTATTTATTTAACTGTCGGAGCGAGCGGCGTTTTGCACTGAATCGTGATTTCTTTTCCAATAAAGCGGCTTTTATTGTCTCGGCCATATTAATCTTAGTGCAGCTTTCGGTGACGTACGTGCCGTTTATGAATACGCTGCTTGGCACGGAACCGATCGGGCTCAGGTATTGGATTTGGCCATTGCTGATCGGGATGAGTGTCTTTATTATTGTGGAGCTAGAAAAATGGATCGTGCGCCGAATGAGTAAGGAATCGGATCTTTTGAAGAAATAGAAAAACGATCAGTAAGAGGAGGAGTTATGAGACAGATATATAGTGAAGTCGTCGAATTCAGAGGAAGCCATTATGATTATGGAATGATGCAAGGGAATGCGCTTAAAGAATCGATCACGCTGCACAACCGCCGCGGGCAATGGAAGAGCAAGAGGCCACGTTTTGGCATCGACCCGGCAGAAGCGCAAGCTGCGTTCAATGAATACGCCCCGAACTTGTGGGAAGAGTTGAAAGGACTTGAAGATAGCTTAGAACTGCCGATTGATGAGGTGCTTCGTGATTTTGGCGGCTACCGGATCGATGCGCCGCCGTCGGGCTGTTCGATCGTCAGCGGCGAAGACTTCTTGGTGCGTAATTATGATTTCCATCCGCAGACCTATGAAGGCAGGTTCTGCTTGTTCCAGCCACAAGAGGGGAACGCCATTATTGGTCCGAGCCAGCGCATTTTGGGACGTATGGATGGAATGAATGAGCATGGCCTGGTGATGGGCTATAATTTCATGCACCGGAAAAACCCGGGGGATGGCTTTGTCTGTTATATGATCGGGCGCATCATTCTTGAAAGTTGCTCATCCATTGAAGAGGCTGTTGCTTTGGTCAAAGATATCCCGCACCGCGGGTCATTCAGCTACGTTGTGACCGATAAGAGCGGCGCCACAAAGGTCATTGAAGCGACGTGCGTGATGCAACGGCTTGTACGAATCATTTTGAAATCCAGCAGCATGAAAACCGCAATTATTTAAAGGATTCCTATGAACGCTTGTCGGTTATCGAACAGAATGCAGAAGATGCTGCGGAAGCGTATCGCGCTTATCGCTTGTTCAATGATACGGGCCGCGGCTTGTTTTCGAATCTTTATAAGAGCTGGGCCGGAACAATCCATACATCTGTTTATCTACCGAAAGAGCAGGAAGTGTGGTTCGCGCTTGGGGGCGACCAGGAGCCTGAGGTGTTCAAGTTTGGGGAATGGCTTGCAGGAAAGCCTGTCCGCAATACATCCGTCCATGGACAGATCGATACCGGCATCGGTTTCGCCCATACTGATGCGTTGTTCAAATAAAAAACGGCTGGAGCACATGAATGCTCTAGCCGTTTTTTTGCTGTAATGAAGACAGGTCGTCAAGATACGGAAACGGGAAATGGGTGTCGATTTTCCCGTTGATGCGTTTTGCCAGCAAGCGCTCCCCTTGAAGCCATTTTTGGAAATCGAACATGAGCGGCAAGCGGTCAGGACCGATGGCGAAGCCGACTTCCAAGCTGTTTGGGAAATAGGAAGCTGTATGCAAAGTGCCGGAAGCGGTGCTGTATTTGGTGGAAAATACGCCCTGGTCCGAGTCGTTCAATAATCGAAACGCTGCATATGCATCGTTTGACGTTGTGGAATGCGTAAGAAGCGCTTCCTCGCGGCGTTTGGAATCGTCGATCTGGTAACGGTTTTCTTCCGATAACACTTCGAAATGGTTGGTCGAAACTGCCGCTTCCCGGACGATGACATTGCGCGGGGACGTTTCGGCGACGACTGAACGTCCGCTCTTATCCAGCAATACATAGCTGAATGACCGGCGGTGCGGCAATTCTTTCAATAAATCGACCGCTTCTTCGATCGATGCGCAATGCTCAAGGATCAGGCGTCCAATCATATTGCAGATAAATCCGTCTGCTGAATTGCGGCGATTGATGAAATTATAGCCCATCGCCAGGCCCTTCTCATTGAGGCCATCTGTCCGTCCGGTAATTTGCATGGACGGCCCGATGGATGCATAGCCTCCGTCAGTCGGCTCGTACAAGGCGAACCGGCCTTCATAGCCTTGGGGTGAACTGTCATAATTACGGACAAGGAAATCGGAGCGGCTCAGGATCGAACAGCCGCTGCGTGTATATTCGATATAATAGCCGCCGAATTCGCGCAGGGCATCGTAAAATGGCCATTCCAAGGCATCGGCTAAGCCTTCGATTTCTTCCCAGATGCGTGGGGCAAAGCGTTCAAGCATCTCGATGGCTTTTGTTTCGTCCACCAATAATTGCTTGCTGTTCTCACTGCGCTGTATTTTTCGGTTCGGCAAAAGCAGTGAATCTCTCAACAATTCCCCTTGATGATAGCCGAAATCATAATGGCTGCCGCGGAATTGGATAACGTCGCTATGGACTTTCTTCATGTAGCATCCCTCTTTTTTATCTCAGTATCAAAAGAATACTAGAGTTTTCGGGAGAATAAAAAGAATATGCCTGAAGCGTATGCTTCAGGCAATTAAAGGACATATGGAGTAGCTTCGCCGCCATTGATTCCGGTGAACATATTGCCAGCAGCGGTCAATAGCTGAAGGGCATTGTCGCGGTTCATGGATGGGCGGAGGTAAAACACGTGTACCGCGTCTGTTGTTTGCGGTGTCACAGCAGTGCGCTTTGAATCGACGTATGGGCTGCCGAAAGCGCCTTTTGCATCGCGGGTGACGATGATGTTATCGAGCGTATTGTCGCGGTTATTCAAGCCTTCGTAACGGTCGTCGGGCTTGCCGAGTGCGATTTCGATATCACCTTCGATTTGAGCTGTATCGTACAAACCTAGCGGAATTTCGTATTGAAGCGATAGAAAACTGTTCATATCGATCGCTGAATTGACTGGGGCCAGATAGTTTTGCTTGCGCACACGGCGGTACAAGGCTTCTGCAGAAGGCCGGTAGCGGTTCGGATCGCTTCCAAGCGCTTTCCAGGCTAGCTTCCATTCGAGAAGGCCAGGAAAATCCGTCAATTCCTTATCGTCCATATCGAAGAACAATTGCTCCTGGAACAGTTGGAGGCGGCCTTTTAACATTTGAGGTGAATCCGAAACGGTGATATTGTTATAATGAATAATGCCGATTTTAAAATCAGGCAGGATCTCTGTAATTTCAGGGTTTACGCGAAAGTCCACAGCAAACATCCTTTCCGTGAATAGTAGAATCATCTTACCATAAATTGGAGCAAGGAGTTATCGACATGAACTTGGATCAATTCCAACAACAACTGGTTGCGTATGCCGCGGAAATCGGAATTGATAAAATCGGCTTTGCTTCGGCCGAACCTTTTTTTAGTTTAAAGCATCGTTTGATCCGCCAGCAGCAATTGAATTTCCAGTCAGGCTTTGAGGAATCGGATGTGGAGAAACGCACGCGCCCGGAACTATTGATGGAAGAGCCGGTGAGCATCATTGCGATTGCGATTGCCTATCCTTCTAAAATGGAAGGGGCGACGCCTGGTGTCAAAGGGGCACGGCGCGGCATTTTCTCGCGTTCTTCCTGGGGCAAGGATTATCATGCGGCACTTCGGGACCGGTTGGCGCTGCTTGAAGCGTTCATCGCGGCTCATTATCCGGAAGCACGCACAAAATCCATGGTTGATACGGGTGAGTTGTCCGACCGTGCCGTGGCAGAGCGCGCCGGCATCGGATGGAGCGCGAAAAACACCAATATCATCACGCCGGAATTCGGGTCGTATGTCTATTTGGGCGAGATGATTACCAATATCCCATTTGAGTACGACGAACCGATGGAAGATCAATGCGGCGACTGCCGCTTATGTATCGATACGTGCCCGACCGGCGCGATTGTCGAGGGCGGGCAGCTCAATGCCCAGCGCTGCATTTCGTTTTTGACACAGACGAAGGGCTTCCTGCCAGATGAGTTCCGGTCGAAAATAGGTAATCGCATCTATGGCTGCGACACTTGTCAGACCGTGTGCCCGAAAAATAAGCGCAAGGCCAATCGCATTCATCCGGAATTTGACCCGGACCCGGAAATTGCCAAGCCGCTTTTAGAGCCGTTGTTGACGATTTCCAATCGGGAGTTCAAAGAGAAATTCGGCCATGTGTCAGGTTCTTGGCGCGGCAAAAAGCCGATTCAGCGCAACGCCATTTTGGCACTTGCCCATTTTAAGGAGCAGTCGGCAGTGCCTACATTAATTGAATTGATGAAGACGGATCCGCGTCCGGTCATCCGCGGCACGGCCGCTTGGGCGATCGGCCGTATTGGAACGGATGAAGGAAGACTAGCGCTCGAACATGCACAGCAGCAAGAGAAAGATGAAGAGGTGCTGGCAGAGATCGCCAAAGGGCTAGCATTCTTTTCTGCAGAAACGAAAGGATAAGTGAAGAAACTTGGGAATACACATTGTGTTATATCAGCCATTAATTCCGGCGAATACCGGGAACATTGCACGCTCTTGTGCGGGCACAGGCGTGAGCTCGGATTTTCAACGGACGATAAAATGCTCAAACGGGCCGGGCTCGATTATTGGGAGCACGTGGACATTCATTACCACGATGGACTCGATGAGTTGTTTGCAGCTTACCCTGACGGCAAATACCATTACATCACCAAGTTTGGCACGAAGACATACAGTTCGTTCGATTTTTCGGATACCGGGGAAGATTATTTCTTCGTCTTCGGTCAGGAGACAAAGGGCTTGCCGAGGGAATTGATTGATGCCAACTTAGACCGTTGTTTGCGCATTCCGATGAATGAACATATCCGTTCACTTAATTTGTCGAACACGGCAGCGATCTTGATGTATGAAGCGCTGCGCCAACAGGATTTTCCGAATTTGAAATAAACGACAAAAAAGGACAGCGCGTGGGCGCTGTCCTTTTGCATTTCACATTATTGTCTTTTGTCTGTGCCTGGTTTGTCATCGTATCCAGCAGTGAAGATAGCTACCAAAAACGATACACAAATCCCCAAGATTAAGATCAAGTTCATGAATGACGACCTCCTTGAAATTTGCATCTGTGTTTAGTATAGCGTACCATCGGGAAAAATGAAATATGGAACCCACTCGAAAATATGGACATTTTCCGTCCATCCGAAAAACGTGAAACTTTTTTGGATGTGATGCGTATATAGGGGTAGGAAGAAAAGGAAGGGATGAACTGATATGAAAATGAAGACATCCGTTGCACTGCTTTGGATTACGGGTCTTGCGGAGGCATTTCTGGCCATTCCGTTCATCGGGGGCGGATTTGTGATTTCTGCAGGCTATGCACCGCTCGGCATCATGTTCGTGCTGCATGCCATTACGTTGTTCTTTTGCTTTAAAGAGTATTCGCCGAAGTTCGGCTCGATTCTGGGGATCATTACAAGTGCACTCGCTTGGATTCCGTTGATCGGCTGGGCACTGCACTTATTGACAGCAATCGTGCTATTGCTCTCAGCAGCCATGTCCGGTCGTTCAGCTAGAGTCTAACAAGAAAAGCACCGAGAAATCGGTGTTTTTTTGTGGGCAAATGTAAAGACGATGAAAATTGGTTTGTAAGCGGCGCTTTCGTTTAAGGCGCAAAAAATCCCCTGCATAGAAGAATGCAGGGGACTTTTTAATGCGGTGCAATGAGAATCTGGATTGTGAACAGCACAGCAAAAATATAAAGAATCGGGTGGACGGCTTTCCATTTGCCTTTGAAAATTTTCATCAGCGGGTAAGAGATGAACCCGAGTGCGATGCCGGTTGCGATGCTTGAGGTGAGCGGCATGGCGAGAACGATCAGGAACGCCGGGAACGCTTCATCGAATTGATCCCAGTCGATTTGCTTGACGGCGCCGATCATTAAGCTGCCGACGATGATGAGAGCGGGAGCGGTGATGGCGGCGACGCCAGAAAGCGAGCCGACAAGCGGCCCGAAAAAGGCGGCTGCGATGAACAGGATGGCGACGGTCAAAGTCGTGAGCCCCGTGCGTCCGCCTGCAGCGACGCCGGCGGAAGATTCGACATAAGCGCTGGTCGGGCTTGTGCCGACCATGGCGCCTGCACTGGCAGCGACAGAATCAGCGAGGAGCGCCTGGCGCACGCGCGGCATTTTATTGTCTTTCATGAGCCCTGCTTGTTTTGCGACACCGATCATCGTTCCAGTCGTGTCGAACAGCGTGACGAGCAGGAACGAGAACACCACACCGTACAGCCCGAATTCGGCGACCAGCAGGAACGCTTCGATGGGATTCCAGACGATGATGCCTTCCGGAAGCGATGGCAACTTCATGAAGCCTTCCGCAAATGTCAATTGGCCGGTGAAGAAAGCAATGATACCCGTTGCGATCATTCCGAAGAAAATCCCGCCGTGAATGTTCAAGGACATGAAGATAAGCGTGATTGCGAGCCCTGCGAGCGTTAATGCGACAGGCGGCGAAGTCAAGTCGCCAAGCCCCACGAGATTCGCTTCATTGGCGACGATCAATCCACTGAGGCGCATTCCGATAAAGGCGATGAACAAGCCGATGCCTGCCGTGATGGCATGTTTCAAGTTTTCCGGAATGGCTTCGATGAGGATTTTGCGCATCGAGGTTAATGACAGTGCGACAAACAGCAATCCGGAAACGAAGACTGCAGCAAAAGCGGTTGTATAATCAATGGCACCGTCAGAAGCGAGCACCATAGAGGTGAAATATGCGTTAAGCCCCATGCCCGGAGCGATGGCGATCGGGTAATTGGCGAGCAAGGCCATCCATAATGTGCCGATAACCGCTGCTATGATGGTGGCAAGAAAAACCTGGTCGAACGGAACGCCGGCAGCACCTAAAATCACCGGGTTGACGATGACGATATATGCCATCGTCAGGAACGTTGTCATACCGGCTGTAATCTCGGTTCTGACGTCAGTTCCGTGTTCTTTTAACTGAAACATGGAATATCCTCCTTATAAACACGAACATTTTAAACAACACGTTTAATAATATTCGTTTTTAATATCGGATGCAAGAGCTTTTCTCAATCTGGTGGCGAATAGTCGAAATTCCTTTCGACAATTTGTACAATGAAAAAGAACAGGAGGAGAATTTTTATGAATCTGACGATTGAATCAACAAAAACCTTACATAATGGAGTGGAAATGCCGCGTTTTGGCCTTGGCGTCTACAAGATGACCGATAAAGAAGCAGCGGTCGAAGCGATGGTAAAAGCGATCCAAACAGGTTATAAAGCGATCGATACTGCTACAGTGTATGACAACGAAGCAGAGGTCGGGGAAGCAATCCGCGCAGGAGGCGTGCCGCGTGAGGAGCTGTTCATCACGTCGAAAGTATGGAATACCGACCAGGGTTACGACCAGACCTTACGTGCATTCGAAGCTTCACTGAAACGGCTGGATATGGACTATCTGGATCTGTATTTGACGCATTGGGCAATTCCCGATACGTTCGAGGAAACGTACCGTGCGATCGAGCGGCTCTATGATGAAAAATTGATCCGTGCTGCCGGCGTTTCCAACCATCAGCAGCATCATCTGGAGAAGATTTTGGCCAAGGCCAACACGAAACCGATGGTCAACCAGATCGAGTTGCATCCGCAATTGACGCAGGAGTCATTGCGCGAATTTTGTGCGGCACAAGACATTGCGGTCACTTCCTGGTCGCCGCTTGCGAGAGGGCGCCTGCTCGAAGATCCGGTGCTGTCGGAAATCGGCGAAAAGCACGGGAAATCCATCGCGCAGACGATCATTCGCTGGCATCTCCAGAATGACTTGATCGTCATCCCGAAATCGGTGACGCCGTCGCGCATTGTTGAAAATGCCGATGTTTTTGATTTTGAATTAAGTGAAGAAGAGATGAAACAGATTTCAGCGCTCAACCAGGATTGGCGGAGCGGAACCCATCCGGACGAAATCAAGGTTTAATAAAAAAAGGCCAGCGAATGGGTTCGCTGGCCTTTTGGTTATTGTTTTGCTTCGATATCGATTTGCTGACCGGTAAATGGGTGTTTAAACGCGATGCGGAAAGCATGCAGGAAGTATTCGCCGTCTTCAGTCGGCGGCCCTCCGTACAATTCATCGCCGATGATCGGGTGCTTGACGTGCGACAAATGGGCGCGGATTTGATGCGTGCGCCCAGTCTCCAAAGTTAAGTGAAGCAGCGAGCGGCCATCTGCGCGGTTGATGACCTGGTAATGGGTGACGGCGCTTTGCCCGTTCGGTGATACGCGGCGGCGCGTAGCATGATGGCGGTCGCGGCCGAGCGGGAAGTCGAGCGTCCCGGATTGCCCGCGGACCAAGCCTTTGACGAGTGCTTCGTATTCACGCTGCACAAGCTTTTGTTCAACCATCCGGTCCATGACATTTTTGGCGATGGGGTGTTTGGCCAATAGCAACACGCCGGAAGTGCCTTGATCCAGCCGGTGGATATGTTCGATATACGAACCGCCGGATTGCTGGACGTAAGCCATCAAGCCGTTGATGAACGTATCATCCTGGTGGTTATCATTCGGGTGGGTGGCGAGCCCTTTCGGTTTATTGGCGATGATGAAATGCTCGTCTTCAAATAAAATCTCAGGTTCGATCGACGCGTTCGAGCGGTATGGCGACTCGGCTTGTGGGATAGTAACCATCAATTGCGTCCCTTTGTCGAGCGGTTCCTGCCAGCGGGGTTCTGTGCCGTCTTCAAGACGGACGCCTTTGGCCATGCGCAGTTCGTGCACGGTCTTTTTTCCGAGTCCCCATTCGTTTTTCAATAAGTCCGTAACAGTCATGCCTTGTTCCGGGATTTGGTAAGTCCAATTCATCATACAGTCCTCCATAAAAACGGGATCATGCGCGCGGCACATGATCCCGTTTCAGTTTATTTTTTCACGACTTCCTGGAAAAATTGTTCGATATTCTCTTTCGGCTGTGCGCCTGTCCAGCGGGCAACTTCCTGACCGTCTTCGTAATGGACCAGTGTCGGTGTCGCTTCGAGTGCATAATCAGACCAGCCTTGCTCAAATTCGAGCAGGTTGTACTGCAGTACATCGACTTCCATATCATCTGCAACAGGCATCAAGATTGGCGTTGTCTGCTGGCAGAATTGGCAAGTCGGGCTAAAGAAATAAACAGTCGTTGGCTCTCCGCTTTGGATCTGTTCATTTACGTCTTCTGGCAATGCGATGTTCTGATAGTTTTCGTCATCGAGCTGATCGATGGTGGCCGGATTCAGATCATCCGTGCCGTATGGATTGTCCGCCAGTTTCTCGTCTTGCGATTGATTGGTCAAGAAGACGATCAACGCAAAGATGGCAAGCACGACGCCGGCGATAATCAGCAATTTTTTCATCTTATTGTTCCTCCTTCAATGATTTCCACAGATAAACACTCGTTCCGGCAATCAAAGCGAATGCGATGAGTGCAAGAAACGGGATGGTGATGAATCCGAGGTAATTGATATATTCCCCTGTGCATGGGACTTGCCCGCATGATGGTGCGGAATCCGACAAGAACCGGAGTTTTTGGATGCCGTAATGATACAGCGAAACCGAGCCGCCAATTACGGATAGCACGAGCGTAGTCATGGCGATGCGCGAATTTTTCTGCACATAGGCAACGCCGAGCACAAAGACGAGGGGATACATGAAGATGCGCTGCACCCAGCACAGCTCACACGGGGCATACCCGCGTACCTGGGAAAAATACAGCGAGCCAAGTGTCGCAACCAGGGACACCGCCCACATGAACAGCAAACTGTTTTCTTGACGCTTCGTCATCTTTTGACCCTCTTTTCCGGAAAGCTTTCCTTTTGAAGTATAATTCTTAACACCATACAAGTAAAATAATATCAACAACTGAGCGGATGGGCTATAATTAACTTTGAAACTTTTGTGAAGGAGCGCGGTAACGTGGCAGAACAATTCGATTTATCCCATTTTGAAAAAAGCATGATCATCCGTGAGATGAGCTATGCTGATATACCTGCCATTCTGGAAATGCAGCAGCTTTGCTTTCCGGGTATGGAACCTTGGAAAGAAGAGCAGCTTAGAAGCCATTTAGGCGTTTTTGCACAAGGGCAGATCGTCGCGGAACTTGACGGCAAAGTAATCGGCTCTTGCTCGAGCCTATTGATCAATTTCGACGAATACGATGACCGCCATACGTGGGACGATGTCACAGACGGCGGCTATATAACGAACCATAACCAGGACGGTTACAATATGTACGGCATCGAAGTCATGGTGCATCCCGAATACCGCCGCATGCAAGTCGGGCAGCGTTTGTACGAAGCGCGCAAAGAACTGGCGCGTGAATTGAATCTGAAATCGATCATCATCGGCGGACGCATCCCGAACTACCATAAACACGCAGACGAAATGTCGCCGCGTGAATACGTCGATTCGGTGTCACGCCATAAAATCTATGATCCGGTGCTAACGTTCCAATTGATGAACGGTTTCCAGCTCATGCGGATCAACCCGGGCTATTTACAGGATGATAAAGCATCGGGTAAATACGCAACGCTGATGGAATGGAACAATGTCGACTACAAGCCGATCTCCAAGCGCCATTTCAAGACGAGTTTGCCTGTGCGCATCTGCGTCGTCCAATACTTGATGCGTGCCATTAATTCATTCGACGATTTGGCAAACCAGGTCGAGTATTTTGTCGACGTGGCTTCTGATGCGCATTCGGATTTCGTCGTGTTCCCGGAAATTTTCACGACGCAATTGATGTCGTTCTTGAATGAACCATCGCCGAGCCAAGCCGTCCGCAAATTGACGGAATTCACGCCGCAATACATTGAGCTATTCACGGACCTCGCTGTTCGCTATAACGTCAACATCATCGGCGGGTCGCATTTCGTCAAGGAAGAAAATGATGAGATTTACAACATCGCATATTTGTTCCGTCGCGATGGTTCGATCGATAAACAGTACAAGATCCACATCACGCCGAACGAACGTAAATGGTGGGGCATTTCAGCAGGCGACTCTGTGCGCGTCTTCGATACGGATTGCGGCAAAATCGCCATCCAAATCTGTTACGACATCGAGTTCCCGGAACTGGCCCGCATCGCGACCGATATGGGCGCCAACATCATCTTCTCGCCGTTTTGTACGGAAGACCGCCAAGGCTATTTGCGCGTGCGTTATTGTGCACAAGCCCGTGCGGTCGAGAACCAGATCTACACGGTCATTTCCGGAACGGTCGGAAACTTGCCGCAAACAGAAAACATGGATATCCAGTATGCCCAATCCGGCATCTTCGCACCAAGCGACTTCGAATTCGCACGTGACGGAATAGTCGGCGAAACCAATCCGAACCTGGAAATGGTATTGATCGGGGATGTCGACCTTGAAATCCTCAGACGCCAGCGCCAAGACGGCACCGTCAAGCAATTGAAGGACCGCCGCCATGACGTCTACCGTGTTGAATATAAACAAGATTAACTCCAGCCGCTCCGAATCGGGGCGGCTTTTTTGTGGGAAATTTGGTAAACTGATAAGTAATTGGAGGGATGAACCATGACATGGAAACAGCGAATGCAAAAATGGCTCGGACACGAGGGGCTAGATACGAATACGAAACAGCAGCTGCAATTATTATCGGAAGACGAGCAGCTGGCAGAAGATGCGTTTTATCAGGACTTGGTATTCGGAACAGGTGGGATGCGCGGTGAAATCGGCCCAGGCACGAACCGCATGAACGTCTATACCGTCAGAAAAGCGTCAAAAGGAATTGCCGATTATATTGAAAGCTTCGGGGAACAGGCGATGAAGCGCGGCGTGGCGATTGCGTTCGACAGCCGCCGCATGTCTCCGGAATTTGCCGAAGAAGCGGCACGTACATTTGCAGCTGCGGGCATCCGTGCTTATGTGTACGAATCTACGCGTACAACGCCGCAATTATCGTTCACGGTGCGCGAACTGAATGCCTTCATGGGCATCGTCATCACAGCAAGCCACAACCCGCCTGAATACAATGGCTATAAAGTATACGGCGAAGACGGCGCGCAATTGGATCTTGAAGCGGCGGACCAGGTCATCGGATTTGTTAGCCGAGTGGAAGATGAACTCGCAATCGAAAATGATGAGTATGATTCCTCCTTATTGGAAATTCTCGGTGAACAGCTTGACCGCGCTTATATCGACCAGGTATTGACGGTGCAGGAAACAAGCGTCGAGCCGATTAGCGTCGTCTTTACGCCGCTCCACGGGGCATCAGGCGCGACCGTCCGCCGGGTGTTTGACGAAGCCGGCTATAGCGGCGTGAATTATGTCGAAGAACAAATGGCGCCGGACGGTGAGTTTCCGACGGTGGAATCCCCGAACCCGGAAGAATCATCGGCGTTTGACCTCGCCCGAAAATACGGTGAAGAGCAGACCGCAGATCTATTGATTGCCATCGACCCGGACGGCGACCGTGTCGGCGCGGCAGTTTGGACGGGTACGCAATACGAATTGTTGACCGGCAACCAAACTGGCGGCATCTTGCTGGAATATTTATTGAGCCAGAAAAAAGCCAAAGGCGAACTGCCGGAAGACGGACGCATTTTCAAGACCATCGTCACTTCCGGATTCGGGGAAGCGGTCGCTAGAAGCTATGGGGTAGAGAGCGAAGATGTGTTGACAGGCTTTAAATTCATCGGCGAAAAATTGCGTGAAAACGACGTCCAGCATGAATTCACCTTCTTGTTCGGCTACGAAGAAAGCTACGGCTATTTGATCCGCGATTTTGCACGTGATAAAGATGCCGTTCAAGCGACATTGCTACTGGTCGAAGCGGCTGCCTTCTATAAGAAGCAAGGCAAAAATCTGTACGGCGTATTGAATGAATTATATGAACGCCACGGCTTCTACCGGGAATTGCTTGTTTCGGTGACGAAAAAAGGCATCGAAGGGGCACGTGAAATCACGCAGCTGCTCGATGGCATGCGCACAGCGCCGCCGCAATCCATTGCCGGCATCGCGGTCGAAAAAATCGAAGACTACGACAGCCGGACACGGACGCTTGTCGATATGGGGACGAGCGAAGCGATCGTCTTGCCACAATCAAATGTTTTGAAATACTTCTTGTCGGATGGTTCGTGGGTCTGCGTGCGCCCAAGCGGCACCGAGCCGAAAGTGAAATACTATTTCGGCGTCAAAGCCACAACCCAGCAGGAAAGTGACGAAAAGCTTGAACTATTGAAAGAATCATTTCTCGACATCGTTGCGAATCGGTGAAAAAAGCTCCCCATAGAGGGAGCTTTTTCATTCGAAAGAATGAGGCAAACGCCGGTTCTTATCGTTACAATAGCAACTAGGAGGGATCAGCCCCATGGTGCCTGAACAGCATTCGGATGTCATTTTACTGAAAGAGATCGCAGAGTTGTTGAACGAAGAAACGAATATGGAGCGCATGCTCGGCGGGGCGATCGACAAACTGCTGCAAAACTCCAATTTTGAAACGGCCTGGATCTTTTTCATCGATGAAAAAGGCAAGCACAGGCTTGTGGCGCAGGCCAATTTGCCGGATGCGCTCGAGGAGCGGGATTGCCGCCATTTGACGAAAGGCGGCTGCTGGTGCGTCAAGCGCTACCACGACGGCGATTTGGAAAAGGCGTCGAATATCATCGCTTGCCAGCGCATCGAAAACGCCAAGGCGGCACATGGCAAAATCGGCAATATTTCGCATCACGCGACTGTACCATTGCAATCCGGCAAAGAAAAATTCGGCTTGCTCAATATCGCTGCGGCCGATACGGTGCGCTTTTCAAAAGACGAACTGGCCTTACTGGAATCGGTAGCTTTCCAGATCGGCTCCGCCATCAAACGCATCGTCCTGACCAAGCAGGAACAGGAATTGGCACTCGTCAAAGAGCGCAACAGGCTCGCGCGGGATTTGCACGATTCCGTCAATCAGCTGTTGTTCTCGGTCACGTTGACGGCGAGGGGCGGCATTGAAATGGCGGAAGACGAAGCGCAAAAAAGCACATTCCGCGACATCCAGCATCTCAGCCAGGAAGCGCTCAATGAAATGAGGGCGCTGATTTGGCAATTGCGGCCGAAAGGGCTGGAAAGCGGTTTGATCGACGCGATCAAAGCGTACGGAGAAATGCTCGGGCTGTCGATGGAAACGAAAGTGACCGGCGTGATCCAATTGCCGTCACGAACGGAAGAGACTTTATTCCGCATTGCCCAGGAAGCGCTGAATAATGTTCGTAAACATGCAGGCACAAGCTCCGCCCAAATCTATGTAACGATTACGCCGACAGATGTCCTCTTGGTTATCAAGGACGAGGGACTCGGGTTTTCCCCAGCACACGGCGCGATCCCATCGATCGGCATACAGAGCATTCGCGACCGGGCGCAGGCAGAAGGCGGCACGGCCGATTGGTCGAGCGAAATAAGCAAAGGAACGGAAATCCTTGTACGGATTCCGTATTAAAGGAGTGTCACGATGAGAGTATTGATTGCGGATGATCATCACGTAGTAAGAAGAGGGCTGCTGTTTTTCCTGAAAACCCAAAAGGACATTGAAGTGGTCGGGGAGGCTGCGAACGGTGTTGAAGCTGTCGAAATGGCAGGCGAGCTGCAGCCGGATATCGTCTTGATGGATCTCGTCATGCCGGAAATGGACGGCATCCAGGCGACCCGGAAAATCAAAGAGTCTCATCCGGATATCATCGTGTTGATGCTCACGAGCTTTTCCGACCGCGATCACATCCTGCCGGCGATCGAAGCAGGGGCTGCAGGCTATCAGCTGAAAGACATCGAACCGGATGAATTGGTGGAATCGCTGCGCAGCTTGATGCGCGGGGAGAACACGCTGCATCCGAAAGCTTCGTCGGAATTGGCGAAAGCGCCGGAAGACCCGCCGCCGCATGTGTTGCATCCTTTGACACCTCGGGAAGCAGAAGTACTCGCGGAATTGACCAAGGGCAAAAGTAACCGCGAAGTGGCGTCCGCTTTATTCGTGACGGAGAAGACGGTGAAAACACATATTTCCAATATCTTCATCAAGCTTGAAGTCCAGGACCGGACGCAAGCGGCGCTTTACGCCGTCAAGCACGGGTTGACGGAATACGCCAATTGAAAACATTAAAAAAGCCTGCCGGATGAAAATCCGGCAGGTTATTATCTTTTCTTAACAGGGCGGCTGCGGTATTCTTTCGTGCGCTGTTTCCATACTGCGCGTTCTGCCTGTTGTTTGGCAGCATCACTTTTTCGTTCGATATAGTCGAGCTCACGCAGCAATTTCAAATAGCTTGTGTAGCGGTCTTCCGGCAATTCGCCAGAAGCGAGTGCGGATTGGATGCGGCAGCCGGGTTCTTGTTGGTGGCTGCAATCGCGGAAACGGCATTCGGCAGCGAAGCTTGTGATGTCCTGGAAGCTAGACTCAAGTCCGTCGGCAGAATCGGCCAGCTGGAATTCACGCATGCCCGGCGTGTCGATCAATAAACCGCCGCCCGGCAGCAGCACGAGTTCGCGGTGGGTCGTCGTGTGCCGCCCTTTGCTGTCGTCTTCGCGAATGTCCTGCACCGCCATTTTATCGCTCTGGGTTAAGGCGTTGATGAGCGATGATTTGCCGACCCCTGAAGAACCGAGCAGAGCGCCTGTTTTTCCGTCCGTTAAATAGCGACCAAAGGCCTCCATGCCAGCCCCGGTCAAGGCCGACACGGCAAACACATCGATGCCAAATGCAGTAGCGGCGACTTCTTTCAAGTAAACTGCAGGGTCTTCGCATTGATCGCTTTTCGTCAACACGACGACTGGCATGGCGCCTGAATCCCAAGCGGCGACCATATAACGTTCAAGGCGCCGGACATTAAAATCGTGATTGAGCGACATGACCAGGAAGACGTAATCGAGGTTGACGGCAATGGTCTGCATCTCGGACGTTTCCCCGGCCGCTTTTCGGGTGAAGTGCGATGTTCTCGGCAGGAGCTGGTGGATGATGCCTTTGTCTTCTCCAGGCATTTGCTCCAGCGCCACCCAATCTCCGACACTCGGGAATTCATCGCGGCTGTGGCTATGGCGGTAATTTCCGGATAAAGTAGCCGGCCATTCACCGAAATCGGTCATGACGCGGTAGCCGCTTTTATGTTCGAGAATGACGCGGCCTGGTATTTTGTGTTCAGGCAATGCTTGTGCGAATGATTCATTCCATCCGTATTGTTCGATAATTGACAATGTAATTTCCTCCTATAAAAACGCATAATAAAAAACCATGGCTGCAATGATGCCTGCCATGGTCTCCGCGCATAGGAAAGAAACGTATCGTCAGCGATACACAGAGGGAGACATCACAGCAAACATCATTAAGTTACGGGTTGCACGAACTGAAATTGTCACCATACTGCCTCACCTCTTTCCATTAGTAAAGCTAATGATAATGGGAAATGAAGTCGAGGTCAACATTTTTTTGAGAGTATTTTGACAATAGCATCCAGCCGTAAGGGTTTGTCCCCTAATCGTCTCCACTTGCTTCAATAAAAGGGCAGTGTGATATAGTACCAGCGTTTGCCCCAAATGGAATAGGGGAACAGGGGAATAGGCCATCATTCTTTTAGGGGGGAAGTCATGAAAAAAGTCTTTTACAATTGGCGGGAAAAACTGTGGGTGACCCCTGCTATCTATAGCTTCCTTGCCGTATTATTGTCCATTGCGTTCTTTTATGTGGATTTATTGGTCATACAGCAATACCGTGAATTTATCCCGGACATCCTGTTGACGAATGTGCAATTAGCCCAAACAATCATGGGGGCGCTTGCAGGTGCGCTGTTGACGATGACGACGTTTACATTTTCTACGATTCTCGTTGTATTGACGATGTATTCTTCCCAGTTTTCGCCGAGAACATTAAAAAACTTCGTCCATGATCGCCTGACATGGCGTGTGTTAGGGGTGTTTTTAGGCGGGTTCATTTACAATACGCTGTCGCTGATGTTCATGCGGGACGCGCTTTACACCCACGATGTCATCTCGACCTTTGTCGGCATCGTCATCGCCTTTTTCTGTTTATCGACTTTTGCTTATTTTATCCACCATATCGCCACGAATGTGCAGGTCGAGAAGTTGATTGAAGAGCTTGAGCAAGATGCCGAACGGATTATCGATAGCTATAGTGAAAAACAACAGCAAGATATGGAAATCGAATCGGAATGGAATCCTGATGGTTTTGCCAAAATGATTGTTGCCGAAAACGATGGGTATATCCAGTTCTTGTATTTTGACAAGTTGACGGAATATGCGGTGGAGCACAATCTGGAAGTCGAAATTCTTCATGGCATCGGTTCATATGTCCATGAAGAGACAGCTTTATTCCGTGTTTATCAGCGTGAGCAGGAAGAGATTAACCTGCATCGTTTCATCACCATCGGTACCGAACGGACGACCGATCAAGATCTTGATTTCGCCATACAAAAAATGGTCGAAGTGGCGCTGCGGGCGATTTCCCCAGGCATCAACGACCCGAATACAGCGAATGGCATCATCATCCGGATCGGACGGCTGCTCGGTAAATTAAGCCATCTCGAGACGGGAGCCATCACCATCCGGGACGAAGAGCAAAGAGGCCGCGTGCGCTATCCGTTCTTCACATTCCCGCATTTTCTTTACTTGACGTTCCATCAACTGATCCATTACGGAAAAGAAGATGTGTCGGTTGTGGCCGCTATCCTTGAATCTTTGACAAACGCTGCGCAATTATCGGATGCTGCGCATCACGAGGCCATTTGGGAAACACAGCTGCACGTGCTTGAACATTTGAAGGGTTCGCCCTTTAAACGTCTGGACCGCAGATACATCCAAGGAAAATTGGATGCGTTGGCAAAAACGGTGGATCGCCGGCCGGCTCTGCTCAGCGATTACCTGCTGGAGCAGGAAGCATGATGAGCACCAGCATCTGATGGTTCATGGTGCTGCCTGTGAAGGAGGGACTTATGCAAAATCTGCAATTATTTGAAGGCATCGGCGTTCTGAGGAATTTATCGGTCACTGAGTTTTTCTTGTTCTTTGTTTATTTATTGTTGATACTCATCGGAAAATGGATTGCCCAAGCCGTGCTGAAACGGATCGTGACGCATGATGGCTATCAAGAGCGGATTTATCCGATTCTTGAAGATGTTCTGAATTGGATTGCCTTTTACGGCAGCATTATGCTGTTCCTGTTTTATTTCGGACAGGAAGAATGGTTGAGGACGCCTTTTTACGAAACGGAAGGGGTCGACGTCTCCATTTTGCTGATTGTCGTCGCCATCATGATCATTACGTTTTCGAGCCGTGTCGTCAAGGCGTTCAATAGTTTTGTCATGCCTTATGTCTACGGCCAATTTGATGTGGAACTGGGCATGAGCTATACGATCAACCGGCTCATTTACTATGCCGTGATGTTCCTGGCGATTGCAGTCAGCTTTACGCTCGTTGGGTTGGATCTGCGGGCAGTCGGCATTGTCTTCAGTGTGCTCGGGATTGGCATCGGTTTCGGCGTCCGAAATATCGCCGCGAACTTTGTCTCAGGCATCATTATTTTATTTGAACGGCCGATGGAAGTTGGGGAAATGGTCGAAATCGACAAGAAAATCGGGCGCATCACGAAAATCAAATTGCGCTCGACGATCGTTGAAACAAATAAAGACGGGACGCTCGTCGTACCGAACCAGTACTTTATTGAACAGATCGTCAAAAACCGGTCTGGCGCAAGGCTGTTCGCGCGTGTGGTCGTCAGTGTCGAGTACGGCTGTGATACGGAGTTGGTTTCGAAATTACTGGTACAAGCTGCGGAACAAGAAATTACAAAAATCGACGGTGTGCCTGATGAAAAGCCTGACGCCCAGTTCATCGATTTCCGCAATTCCTCGATGGATTTCCAAGTGGAAGCGCGCGTCTTGAATGTCGAAACGAAAGACCGCTTAGAAAGCCGGATCCGCCATGGCATCGCTGCCTTGTTTGTAGAACATGGCATTCGCCTCGCGTCTTTACCAGGAGAAAGAATAGAATAAAAGTACGGAAAAACGCCTGATCTCAGAAGATCAGGCGTTTTGAATTCGCCACCCGCCGCTTCGACGCGGCGAGCTAAGTCGTTGTGCATTTCAAAAATCCGGCCGCTGGAGAATTCGATCATGTCGCCGTCGCGGAAATAATAGGCGACCGACTCGATCGAATTGGTCCCGTCTTGTTTTTGAAGCCGTTCTTCGACCCTTTCAAACTCTTCCCATGTATAGCTGGAGGAAGTGAAGGAGAGAGGCGGGTTGTACGTGAAGCCGTCAGTGGTCATATAGTAATAATCACCGAGAGAAAAAGCGATCGACACGAGCCCGATGACGGCAACAGCGCCAGACAATAGCCAGGATTTCAACGGGCGTTCAATCAGCGCCGCTATGAACAATGAGGCCGCTAGCAATACCATGCCCGCACCGCCAAGCACAAGCGACCAGAACGATGTGCCGACGATTTCTGCCTCCGGTGTGATGGTGACGACTTTTGCCGGGTAGAACACGGCAGCTGGAACAAATAAAGCGGAAATAAGCAGAATGATGCCGAACGTAATCAAAATGATTTTTTTCTGATCGTAAAAATCAACCATCCTCTTCGTCCTCCTCTATCGAGTAATCCGGTTCTATATGTACGAGGACGACGCAATTTGGTTTCACTTTCTGGATTTTCCGTTCAATTTCTTCGGTGATCCAATGGCTTTCGACCACATTCAAATAAGGCGCGACGCTGACGGTCAAGTCGATGAACATGACATTTCCGTGTGTGCGCCCTTTGAAATCGCGCAGATCCAGTACGCCCGGCACGCGTCGAATGACAACCGAAAGCGATTCGACGGCTTCTTCATCAAACGCGTCGGTCAAGGTCAACACCGATTCGCGGAAAATATCCAAAGCCGTTTTGATGATGATGAGCCCGACGAGAAAGGCAGTGATCGAATCGATCAGCGGTGCCCCGAAGATGGCCCCGATGATGCCGATCCCGGCGCCGATGCTGACAAGCGCGTCCGAACGATTATCGTAGGCAGCGGCCCGGACAGCTGAACTTTTAATTTCGCGGCTCAACTTCAAGTTATAGCGGTAAACGCCATACATGATGGCTGCCGAGAAAAACGCGACGACAGCGGTCAGTGGGGAAGGCGGTTCGAGAGAAGGATTGAACACCGTCTTCACTGAATTCAACAGCACTTGAAGGCCGATGACAGCCATAATGAACGACGCCAATAGGGAAGCGATGGTCTCTGCTTTCAAATGGCCGTAGTGATGGTTGTCGTCCGGCGGTTTTTGGGAAATCCTCAATCCGATCAGCACAGCGACGGAAGCGACGATGTCGGTAACATTGTTCAATCCGTCCGCCTTTAGCGCTTCAGAGCCGCCCCAAAACCCGACGCCGAGTTTGAGGGAGCTTAAAAACAGATAAGTCCCGATGCTGAGCCAGGCGCAAGATTATCGTATAATTCCATTGCAATTCATCTCCAGATTGGATTGTGGGGAAAACGGAAACGACCCTCCAAAGAGGGCCGTATCGCAAATACTATTATACAGGAAGATCTTCAGCAGGTGCTTTTTGAACTTCTAAATAAAGGATATGATGGCCGTCGACTTCCTGAATGCGGAATTCATAGCCTTGTTCGATGATTTTCTGGCCTTCGACTGCATCGAAATGCATGTCCATAAACCAGCCTCCGATCGTATCGATGTCTTCCTCGTCGATGTGAATCCCAAGAATGGCGTTCACGGTATCAAGCAATAATTTGGCATTGAAAATATAATGGTCTTCGCCGAGCTTTTGGACGTCCGGCGCTTCGTCTACATCGAACTCATCCTGGATATCGCCGACGATTTCTTCGAGTATATCTTCAATGGTGACAAGCCCGGAAGTGCCACCGTATTCATCACGCAAAATGGCCATATGGATGCGTTCACGCTGGATTTTCAATAGTAACTCATTGACCGGCATCGTTTCGATGACTTGGATGACCGGCTGGATAAACGCAGATACCGGCAAATTCCCGGTGTCGCGGTTTTTCACGTAAGCGCTTAATAAATGCTTCATATTGACGACGCCAAGGACATGGTCTTTGCCGCCGTCCGTAATCGGATAACGCGTGAATTGCTCGATTCCGTCCAATGTAAATACTTCGCGCAAACTGACATCATGGGCGATCGTGCTCATTTCCATCCGCGGCACCATAATTTCTTTGGCAATGCGCTCATCGAATTCGAAGATGCGGTTGACGTAATCATATTCAGATACATTGATTTCACCGCTTTTCAAGCTTTCGGATAACAGCAATTTCAATTCTTCTTCGGTATGGCCCATTTCGCTGCGCGATAATTTTTGGATGCCAAACAAAGCCGATATCAAGCGGGCAATGGCGCTGAATAGGAAAATGAATGGAAACAAAAGGGCATAAGCAAAAGTAAGCGGTTTAGCAAGCAAGAGAATGACCTGTTCCGGATTGCGGATGGCAAAGGTCTTCGGAAACAGCTCTCCGAATATGACCAATAGCAAAGCTACCGCCAGAAATGCCGCCAAAAAGCTTATCCATCCAGCGCTTGCTGCTGGCAATCCGAGATTTTCGGCTATGGGCTGCACCGTTTCCTGTACGAGCGCGTGGCCAACCCAGCCGAGCCCAAGTACCGATAAAGCGATGCCCACTTGGCAGGCGAATAGATACGTATCGGCCTGCCCCGCAATTTTCACGGCGGCTTGTGCTTGTTTTTTATTATTGGCAATCGATTCATCAAGACGCGCCGTGCGGATATTGACGATTGCGTATTCGCATGCAGAAAAGAATGCGGCAGAACCGATCAAAGCGGCGATCGCCGCAATTCGTAAAGGTATGTCCAAATGACTCCTTTGCGCCGGTCCTGTTAAGGAAGGACGCAAAGTTTGCACCTCCTGAAAATGAAAGATGGTAGAAATGAAGGCGATTCCCGCTAGCAAATGCATAGCATATTCATGGGTGGGATCCGGTCCCTTTTGTGGCAGGTAGAGCTTTTTAAAAGTATACCACCAAAAAGACTAATTATTCAGTAAAAAATATTTACATGGATTTAATATTGAAACATATAAGCAAACCTTTATGATAGAGAAGAATCCAAAAGAGAAAGGGAGATGGATAGTGAATCGAAAAGAACGCTGGATGGAAATCCTGAAAGCTTCGACCAAGCTAGGCTTGACCTCGTTTGGCGGGCCGGCTGCCCATATCGGCTATTTCCGGGATGAATATGTACATAGAAGAAAATGGTTAGACGATAAAGCGTATGCAGACTTGGTGGCATTGTGCCAATTCTTGCCGGGCCCTGCAAGTTCACAAGTCGGCATCTCGATCGGCATGCTGCGCGGAGGGATTATGGGCGGATTTTTATCCTGGCTCGGGTTTACTTTGCCTTCTGTCGTCGCCTTGATGATTTTCGCCATGCTGATCAGCAGCGGTTCGGTCGACATTGCTTGGCTGCAAGGCTTGAAGATCGTCGCAGTGGCGGTCGTCGCGCATGCCTTGCTCGGCATGGGGAAATCACTGACACCGGATGTGCAGCGGTTGATGATTGCCTTTGGTGCGGCCATCGCCATTTTGCTGGTGCCGACTGCCTGGGCGCAAATCGTCGTCATTCTGTTGACGGGCGTCATCGGGTTTTTATTGTACCGGAGGGAACAAGCGCCTGAGGCCGTCAAGCTCGCCTTGACCTTCGGCAAAAAGACCGGTCTCGCCGCGTGGGGGATTTTCGGGGCATTGTTGATCGGCTTGCCGCTTGTGCGCCCATTCATCGAATCGAGCGCATTCGCGATTTTTGATATTTTCTATCGCGTCGGTGCGATCGTCTTTGGCGGGGGCCATGTTGTCTTGCCGATGCTCGAGCGTGAAGTCGTGCCTGAATGGATGACGGCAGACGCCTTCATCGCCGGATACGGTGCGGCACAGGCTGTTCCGGGGCCATTGTTTACTTTGTCTGCTTATTTGGGTCAATTGATGAATGGGGCTGAGGGCGTATTGATCGCCGTCATCGCGATGTTCTTGCCGTCATTCCTATTGGTCATCGGGACCTTGCCGTTTTGGAGCGTCATCCGCACGAAACCTGGCATTCAAGCAGCCTTAAAAGGCATCAATGCCGGTGTTGTCGGCATTTTGCTTGCGGCGCTGTATGATCCGGTTTTCACTTCTGCAATTCAGGGGCCGGTTGACTTCGCCATTGCGATTGCCGCCTTCGGAATGTTAGTCTATTTGAAACTGGCTCCGTGGAAAGTCGTCTTGATTACGGCGCTTCTCGGTGCGCTGGCTTATGCTCTATAGAAATGGAGAGATGAGATTTGGATACGGCAATGCAGAAAGACCAACAAGATCCGTTGGCTAAATTCAAAGAACAGTTTTTTGTAGAACCAGGAACCATTTACATGGACGGGAATTCACTTGGCCTGATGTCAAAACGTGCTGAAGCAAAGCTGATTGCGCTTATGGACAGCTGGAAACAATTCGGCATCGAAGGCTGGACAGAAGGCGAGCATCCGTGGTTTACGCTGGCAGAGACGCTGAGCGAGAAAGCGGCGCCTTTGTTCGGGGCCGAAGCACATGAAGTGATGGTCACCGGCTCGATCACGTCGAATATCCATCAGATGCTGTCAACAGTCTATGCGCCGACAGATGAACGTTTTGTCATTTTGGTCGACGAGCTGAATTTTCCGTCTGACATTTATGCAGTAGAGAGCCATTTGCGCCTGCGCGGGCAAGATCCGGCAATCGCAATGCGCAAAGTACCAAGCCGCGACGGCTATACGCTCGAGCTGGAAGATATTTTAGCGGAAATGAAAGACGATGTTGCGGTCTTGTTGCTGCCGTCGGTCCTTTACCGAAGCGGGCAATTGCTGCCGATCCGTGACATTACACAAGCTGCACATAAGCACAACATCATCGCAGGATTCGACTTGGCTCACTCGGCAGGCGCCATGCCGCATAATTTGCATGCGGACGGCGTGGATTTCGCTGTGTGGTGCCATTATAAATACATGAATTCAGGGCCGGGCGGGACAGGCGGCTTGTATTTGCATGAGAGACATCACGGTTTAAATCCAGGGATAGCCGGCTGGTTCGGTTCTGACAAGGCGAAGCAATTCGACATGGACCATAGTTTCACGAAGGCTGAAGGCGCGGGTGCTTATCAGGTCGGCACGCCGAATATTTTCAGCATGGCACCGCTGATTGGCAGCCTGGAATTGTTCGAAGAAGCAGGGATCGGTGAGATCCGCAACAAATCGCTGGAGTTGACGACGATGCTGCGCGAAAGGCTTGCGGCTCTCGTGCCTTCTTTAATAGACGTCACGCCAAAAGCGGATGAGCAGCGCGGAGGCCATATCGCACTCGCGCACCCGGAAGCGGCGCGTATCTGCAAAGCCTTGAAAAAAGCAGGAATCGTCCCAGATTTCCGTGCGCCAGATATAATCCGCCTTGCGCCGATCGCTTTCTACACGAGCTTTGAAGATGTGGAGAAAGTAGCGCTCGCCTTGCAGGATATTATCGAGCACGAACTTTATAAAGAATTCAGCAACGAACGAAATGTGGTGGCGTAAATGGCAAAATCGATCATAGACATTTCGATGGCGCTGGACAGTTCTACTCCGGAATGGCCGGGGGATACGCCGTTTTCCTATCGATTATCGGTCACGAAACAGCAAAGCGGTTCGGTGAATATCGGCGAACTCAAGTCAAGCACGCATATTGGCACGCATATTGACGCGCCGTTCCATTATGATGAAAATGGCTTGAAAACTGACGAATTGCCGCTTGAGGTATATTTGACGACAGCCCAAGTGATGGACGTGTCAGGTCTGGAACAAGTGCAGCTGGATGATCTGGATGAGCTTGCGCAAGGTGTCAATGCCGTCCTGTTAAAGACGGCCGCGTGGCAAGACCGCAGCGCGTTTCCTGAAGCTTGGCCGGTATTCGACCCGGCGATCGCCGAATGGATGAAAGACAAGGGCATCCGGCTGCTCGGTGTCGATGTACCGTCTGTCGATCCTGAGACGAGCAAGGAGCTGCCGATGCATCATGCAATGAACCGCAATCAGCGTTTCATCTTGGAAGGCATTGTGCTAGATGATGTCGTAGCGGGTGTCTACGAACTGGCTGCATTGCCTTTGAAGATCCGCGGCGGAGAAGGCAGCCCTGTTCGTGCAGTGTTGTATAAAGAATAAAGAAAAGG